>NZ_JAEDXW010000079.1:0-255 GCF_036877565.1 Edaphobacter sp. HDX4 | reverse complement strand
ATAAATCGAGCTACCGTCATTCGACATCACCATCGAGTTTGGAGCGTAGGGAAGCCGCACCGATGTTCCTAGGGCCGGATTCGTGAAGTCGACCGGAAGAATATAACGGGACTGCGTGCTGCCGATCCAAAGCTGGGTACTGTTGGCACCCGGGGTTGTGATGCCGACTGGATTCGACGTGACCGGTTTTCCGTTTCCGAAGAGGCCAATCTGGTTGTTCGGGGAAGGATTGCAGGTCGGAGGCTGGCAGATCGC
>NZ_JAEDXW010000078.1:0-255 GCF_036877565.1 Edaphobacter sp. HDX4 | reverse complement strand
GCGTTTCAGGACATCATCGATCGCCCCATCCCTAAGTCCACCCTCTCCCAGCACTTCAAGGTGCTTCGCGAATCCGGACTCATTCGAGCCGAGCGCAAAGGTGTCGAGATGCACAACACCTCGCGCTGCGCCGAGATCAATGGACGCTTCCCCGGGCTCGTCGCCTCGATCATCGACGCATACACCCAACAAAACAGGAACATACAAAAGCCGCGAAGCTGAGATAAGGATGAGCGTCGTTCCTCAGGAACAGGT
>NZ_JAEDXW010000077.1:0-255 GCF_036877565.1 Edaphobacter sp. HDX4 | reverse complement strand
GCGTGGAGACGGTAAACGCAGGACCGAATCAGATCACTCTCGCTCCCAGATCGACCCACGTGATGCAGGCTCACATTACTCTAGCGAAGATGGAGAGATAAGCCTGAAATGCTGATACTCGCATCATCATCGCCTCGCCGCAGCGAACTGCTGAGAGTGGCAGGCCTCGACTTCAACGTGGAGGCCGCCGACATCGACGAGCGGATCCAGGAAGGCGAGGTTGCTGCTACTTACGTCCAGCGGCTCGCGATGGAG
>NZ_JAEDXW010000076.1:0-255 GCF_036877565.1 Edaphobacter sp. HDX4 | reverse complement strand
ACCGTCGCGGAAACCGTAGAGAAGCTGAAGCTGCGAATCCTTGGCTGCGTGGCAGGAACCGTTGCCGGACTCAGCATCATGATCGGAGTCATCCCTCTGACAACCGACATCGGACACCTAATGGTAGTCGTCTTCGTAGGAGCCTTCATCGGCGCATGGATAGCCGCCGGAAGCCCCCGCGTCTCCTATGCGGGATTGCAGTTCGCCTTCGCCTACTTCCTTTGCGTCATCCAGGGATCATCCCCGTCCTTCAAC
>NZ_JAEDXW010000075.1:0-255 GCF_036877565.1 Edaphobacter sp. HDX4 | reverse complement strand
CCGACTGCTTCAAGGGATCGATCTGCATGAGGACCTGACCAGCCCGAACGGAATCGCCAGACTTGACCAGGATCTTCGTCAGATTCCCTTCAACCTGTGGCTGCAATGTAGCAGAGCGCCGTCCCTTGATGGTAGAGACGTATGTATCGGAAGCGGCTACCGGCGAGAGAGACACAGAGGATACCTTCACCGGCATCGCCTGGGGAGCCGGGGCGGCGGCAGCCTCGTGCCTGCACCCCGAAACAGAGAGGCCCA
>NZ_JAEDXW010000074.1:0-255 GCF_036877565.1 Edaphobacter sp. HDX4 | reverse complement strand
GGCCGACTGAATAATGTACTCCAGGCAGATCGGGTGCAGATGCCGCGACAATCCTGTACTCTGCGAGGGCTTGATCGTCTTTACCGGCATATTCGTATGTTTCGCCTAACAGCTGGTGAGCAGAGTACGAGGTGGGCGCGATAGCCAATAGCCTCTCCAGAGTTGCGTAAGACAGGTTCCGATAGGATCGGGCCAACAAGTAGTCGGCGTCCAAATCCATAGGACGCAGCTTGTGCAACTTGTTGAGATCGGATG
>NZ_JAEDXW010000073.1:0-255 GCF_036877565.1 Edaphobacter sp. HDX4 | reverse complement strand
TGGAGACGAGACTGATTGCGGAGTCCCGGTCAGTCGGGCCATAGGCAACGCCTCCTAGCGTAACCACACCGTTCTGTACCCCGATTGTGAAGGCGTTAAAAGCCGTAGTCCCGTAGCCGACGCGATCGTAGGTAAGCTTTTCCGCCAGCTTGTTGCGTAGGGTCACGTCATCCACTGTGGGCCCTGCAACTTCAATCAAATTTTGCACTGCCCTGACATTCTTCCGATGATGAACTCTCTTATCGGCATCCTCCT
>NZ_JAEDXW010000072.1:0-255 GCF_036877565.1 Edaphobacter sp. HDX4 | reverse complement strand
CTGGATACGAGTACTCGGTGTTGGAGGATTCCGCGGGGGTCGCCCTGCATTTCGAATTTGTTCCATCGTTTGCCCCAGAATCAGCAACGCCCAAGAGAAATCGAAAATAGCTCGCCTGAATACCGCTGCGATCGCGAAGAACAACAGGATGATGGTTGCGACTTTCCAAGCTGGATGATCGACTGTCCTACGGAGAAGATCAACCTCGCCATTTGGCCACCTTTGGTTTCTGATGCCGTCCTTTAATGCACTCGA
>NZ_JAEDXW010000071.1:0-256 GCF_036877565.1 Edaphobacter sp. HDX4 | reverse complement strand
GTACTTTTCCAGATGCCGGGAACGATTGTCTTCACACCGACGGGTCTGACGCAGCGCTTCTGGCTGCGGAAAGATAAATCCATGCGCTACGACGAAATCATGAGCACACAGGTCATCGGAGCGGGACGAATGACGCGCGTGCTTGGAGACAATCGTGTGAGCATTACCCACACGTGGAATCACAGTGGTTCCGACCAATTCCGCAAAGAACTTGAACGACGTACAGGGAAACGCGTCATTCGCTAACTTCGACCTG
>NZ_JAEDXW010000070.1:0-259 GCF_036877565.1 Edaphobacter sp. HDX4 | reverse complement strand
CGAGTTGATGGCTGATCGCGGCGCCGATGCCGCGTGCGGCTCCGGTGACGACTGCGACTTGTCCTTTGAGTTCTTCGGTCATGGTGGGTTGGATGCGCGGAAGGGAACAGCAGATCCTTCGACTTCGCTGCGCTTCGCTCAGGATGACACGGCTTGTTGTGGGTGGGATTTGTGGTCAGAGGAGCGAAAGGTGTTCGCCCTTCGCTCGATGCCCACCTTAGCGACGAAGAAGCTGTCGCGAAGGTGGTTCCCGACGTTT
>NZ_JAEDXW010000006.1:0-243617 GCF_036877565.1 Edaphobacter sp. HDX4 | reverse complement strand
AAGGGACGGCGCTCTGCTACATTGCAGCCACAGGTTGAAGGGAATCTGACGAAGATCCTGGTCAAGTCTGGCGATTCCGTTCGGGCTGGTCAGGTCCTCATGCAGATCGATCCCTTGAAGCAGTCGGCTGCCGTCCAGTCGCAGCAGGGAACTCAGGCCCAGAAGAAGGCTCTATTCGACTACAGCAAGATCGAATTGGACCGTCAGAAGAAGCTGTATGAGGCTGGCGTTGTATCTCGTGACGCTTTCGACCAGGCGACGCAGGCCTATGAGAACTCCAAGGCAGACTATGAGGCGAATGCAGCACTGACGGAGTCGCAAAAGCAACAGCTTGCGTACTTTCAAATTCGTGCGCCGTTCTCTGGAATCGTCGGTGACATCCCGGTCCACGTCGGAGATTATGTCTCCTCGACAACCGTCCTTACGACAGTGGACGAGAATGTCGATCTCGAGGCATATATCTTTATCCCGACCGAACGGGCCTCCGAAGTACGAACCGGACTCCCTGTGGAAATCATCGATACAGACGGAAGCAGCCTGATCAAAACGAAGATCGACTTCCTTTCGCCTCAGGTGAACAATGGACTACAGAGTATCCTCGCGAAGGCTTCCATTCCGCGCGGAACGAAGGGTCTTCGGACAGAGCAACTGGTCAAAGCCCGTGTAACTTGGAATACCAACCCTGCTCCTGTCATCCCGGTCTTGGCTGTTACTCGCATTGGTGGTCAGTCGTTCGTCTTTGTGGCTGCTCCCAAGGACGGAAGATATTCGGCTCATCAGGTCCCGGTTACTCTCGGCGAGCCAGTTGGCAACACGTACCCTGTGATCGAAGGTTTGAAGCCCGATGAGAAGGTGATTGTGTCCGGACTTCAATTCCTTCAGGAAGGTGTTCCTGTTCAGCCATTGGGCTAAGGAAGTTTGCGAGGTAACTCATCCCTTCGTCTGATTCCTCATAGGAGATGCGGCGAAGGCGGTTTGAATTTCCCCCGGTGCCAGCCGTGCCGGTAAGAGGTTCCGCGTGTTTGTCGATTTCTTCATTCGCCGTCCGATCTTTGCTACGGTCTGCGCCCTGCTCATCGTTCTTGCGGGCGCGGTCGTTATCCCTACACTACCCATCTCACTTTATCCGCAGCTTGCGCCACCGCAAGTCGTTGTTACCAGCAACTACATCGGTGCAAACTCGCAGATCGTTGAGTCGGCAGTAACGATTCCCCTTGAGACCGCTATCAACGGTGTCGAAGGCATGCGTTACATGAGCTCCACCAGCTCAAATGATGGAACCTCCACCATCACCATTACCTTCCGCACCGGATACGATCTCTCGATCGCTGCCGTCGATGTTCAGAATCGCGTAGCCTCGGCGCAGGGTCGTCTTCCCGCGGCCGTCAATGCCACCGGTATCTCAATCACAAAGGCGAACAGCAACTTCGTCTTTGCCGCAGGCGTCTTCGCACGAGGCGGTAAATACTCTCAGGAGTTCATCTCCAACTACCTTGACGTGTATGTGAAGGATGCCCTCAAGCGCGTACCTGGCGTGGGAGATGTAGTCATCTTCGGCGAGCGCAAATATGCCATGCGGATCTGGCTCGACCCTGCAAGATTGGCAGCTCGCAACCTTACAGCTCTCGATGTGACCAATGCCCTTTCGGAGCAGAACGTCGAAGTGGCGGCGGGACAGCTTGGCCGTCCACCGGCAGACGGCAAGCAGGATTATCAGATGGCGGTCCGGGTTGTTGGACGTCTCTCCGATCCCCGCCAGTTTGAAAACATCATTCTCAAGAACTCTCCGGATGCGGGTGGTCTCGTCCTCTTGAAAGATGTTGGACGAGCCCAGGTTGGCGCAGAGAGCTACGACACCAGCCTGAAATTCTCCGGTGGCGATGCTGTCGGACTTGGCGTTCAGCAGCTGTCGAATGCAAACGCGCTAGAGGTTGACCGGCAGTGTAAGGCGGTTCTTAAAGAGCTTTCGAAATCATTTCCTCCCGGGTTGGAGTATATCGTCGCGTTCGATACAACCACCGTGGTCAGTGACTCAGTCAGGGATGTCGTACAGACACTCTTCGAAGCGATCATCATTGTCATTCTGGTTATCTATTTCTTCCTGCAGGATTGGCGTGCGACGATCATCCCTGCTGCTACTATCCCTGTCTCGCTCGTCGGAACCTTCGCATTCATCAAGATCTTCGATTTCTCAATCAACTCTCTGACGCTCTTCGGTATCGTGCTCGCAACCGGCCTCGTAGTTGACGACGCCATCGTTGTTATCGAGAACGTGCAGCGTCATATTCACGATCAACAGTGCGACAGCCACAGGGCAACATCCGATGCGATGGCCGAGGTTACAAGTGCTGTTATCGCGACGTCACTTGTGCTGATTTCGGTGTTTATCCCGGTCAGCTTTTTCCCTGGCACGACCGGCATTCTGTACAAACAGTTCTCGCTGACCATCGCCTTCTCTATCGCGATCTCAGCCTTCAACGCACTCACGTTGTCTCCTGCTCTGGCTGCGATTCTGCTGCGGCCGGAACGCAAGCACGGGGGCCTGCTCGGACTCTTCGAAAGAGGATTGCAGAAGGTTATCTCCGGATACGCCTACATCGTCACGCACGTGGTTCGACTGCGCACGGTGATGCTCTTGCTCTTTGCCGCTGGTCTCGCCGGCACGGTCTACATGTACACCCACGTGCCCACCGCGTTCGTGCCCTCTGAGGACCAGAACTACTTCATCAATCTGGTCCAGGCCCCTCCAGGAGCCTCCCTGGCCTACACAACCGATCTGGCAGACCGCGCGGCAGCCATCATTCGTCAGAATGACGACGTATTCGGAACCTTCTCCGTCATGGGCTTCTCTCTTGCGGGTGGCAGCTCTCCGAACTCCGGCGTAATCTTCGCTCCACTCAAGCCGATTGAAGAGCGCAGTAAAAAAGGCGCTGGACACTCCGCGCACGACATCGTCGCCGAGATCGCTCCCAAGCTGTTTGGCGTCCCGGGTGGTCTGGTAGCAGCCTTCGAACCGCCTGCCATTCAGGGTATCGGCTCGGTCGGCGGCTTCCAGTTCATGTTGCAGGACCAGGGCCGCAACACATTTCAGGATATCGATAGGATTGCCCATACGATAATCGGCCAAAGCCGCGACCCGCGCTCTGGTCTTGTCGGCCTCTATACCCAATACACGTCCAACGATCCGCAGCTGTTTGTCACCATTGACCGCGAAAAGGCAAAGGCTATCGGTGTTCCTCTGGCGCAGATCACCTCCGCTCTGGGAACCTACATGGGATCCAGCTACGTCAACGATTTCGACTACAACAACCGGTCCTATCGCGTCTACGTGCAGGCAGACCAGAACTACCGTCGCAACTCGAAAGATCTGCGACAGTTCTATGTGCGTTCAGACGCCGGCCAGATGATTCCACTCGACAACCTCGTCAGCATCCGCGAGACCTCTGGTCCGCAGGTGATCTATCACTACAACATCTTCCGTTCTGCTGAAATCGATGGCGCTGCAGGTCCAGGCCTCAGCTCTGGCCAGGGTCTCCAGAAGATGCAGGAACTCTTCGAGAAGAACAAAATTCAGGGAATGATGTACTCCTGGACAGGTCTCGCTCTTGAAGAGATCGAATCCAGCGGCAAGGCAGCGGTCATCTTCGGGCTGGGCTTGCTGGTGGTCTACCTTACCCTGGCTGCCCAGTATGAAAGCTGGGTGCTGCCGTTCATCATTCTGCTCGCCGTTCCGATGGCTATTCTGGGCGCTCTTGGAATGGTGTCAGCACGAGGTCTTGTCGATGACGTCTACGTCCAGATCGGTCTCGTCATGCTGATCGGTCTGTCTGCGAAGAACTCGATCCTTATCGTAGAGTTCGCTGAGCAGCAGATCGAACATGGTAAGGGAGTCGTCGAAGCTGCTGTGGTGGCTGCAGAGCTGCGACTCCGGCCTATCCTGATGACATCCATTGCATTCATCCTCGGCGTATTACCACTTTATTTCGCCAAAGGTGCAGGTGCTCTCGGTCGTCACTCAGTCGGTACCGCGATCGTCGGCGGCATGTTGCTCTCCACTGTGTTGAACCTCTTCTTCATCCCGGTTCTTTACGTCGTCGTCAAAGGCCTTCTGATCCGCTTCAGCTCGAAACCACGCTCTCGCCCGGACGGCTGCGATGATGCCAGCGAGCTTGAGCAGCAGCAGATCACAATCTCACAGTAACCTATCGCTTCACACAGCGAAGAAGCCCGCCACGTGGCGGGCTTCTCTTTCAAACATGCTGCGACACCTCCCACAGCTGCATGATTATTCAGCACCATATGCATAATCATTAGTATTGACGCGGGTTTTGTCGATGGTGCATCCTTCTCCTTGGAAGGTCGGGATGAGCACGCAATCCACACAGGTACCTTCGATCGCTCCGGCTTCTGTCCCGAGCCAGCCAACTTTGCTGATGTGTCCTCCTCGTTTTTACGACGTAAGCTATGTCATCAATCCTTGGATGGCGGGCAATCTTCACGCAGCTTCTCAACATCGCGCCACGCAGCAGTGGAACGGCCTCTACAAGGCGCTCTGCAACATCGCGAAGGTCGTCTTGATTGAGCCACACCCGTCTCTTCCGGACATGGTCTTCACCGCGAATGCCGGACTTCATCAGGGTGACTTTGTCATCCCGACCCGATTCTCCTGTCCAGAGCGCCGCTTCGAAGAGACCTTCTTTCGCCGCTGGTTTCTCGACTCCGGCTATACGTTGATTGACCTGCCCGACAGCATCTCCTTTGAGGGAGAGGGCGACGCTCTTTTCTCTTCGGATGTTCCACGCCTGTGGGCTGGTTGGGGGATGCGGACCCAGCAGGGAAGCCACGCTTTTCTTGCTCAAGCGCTGGATGTTGAGGTCATCTCATTACGCTTGGTTGATCCGCGGTTCTATCATCTCGACACCTGCTTCGCGCCTCTCACAGACGGCTACGTGATGTATTTTCCGGGAGCATTCGACGCGGAGGCACTTGCAAGAATCAGGCAGCTTCATCATCCTGATCGATGTATTCCTGTCTCCCTTGCCGACGCCTCGCGCTTCGCATGCAATGCGATTAACATCGGGCGCGATATTCTTCTGAACCAGGTCAGCAGGGAACTGTTCGACCGGCTCTCACAGGAAGGTTTCAATGTTACTGCTCTTCCGCTGGACGAATTCATCAAAGCCGGCGGTGCCGCAAAATGCCTGGTGATGCAGCTCGGTCCAGCCGTGCCGCCTCCACTCGACTGATCCCCTGGCCTGCGGTCGTTTACAGCTTCAAACTTTGTCTTACATCGGCCATATCGCGCCAGGGATCTTTCTTGAGGCGAGCTTTCCATTCTCCAAAGTCGGCCACGTGAAATGACGGACGTTCGGTCGTCTTCTTCAACTCGCTCCAGCTCATTGGCATCGAGACACCGCCTCCCACTCGGGCCCTCGGCGAGTACGCCGCGACGGATGTGGCTCCACGCTCATTCCGCAGATAATCCAGGTAGATCTTGCCTTTGCGCGCGGCCTTCGTCATTTTGGTGAGATAACGAGTCGGAGCATTTTTTTCCATCGCGACAACGAATTGTCTCGCAAACTCCTTCACCTCGGGCCACTCATGCTCAGGTTTTATGGGCGCCACGACATGAAGTCCCTTGCCCCCCGTCGTCTTCACAAAGCTTTCCAATCCAAGCTTTTTCAGTCGATCCAGAACCTCGTTCGCTGAACCGGCAACTTCAATCCAGGGAAGATCTTCATCCGGGTCCAGATCAAAAACAATCCGATCCGGACGTTCCAGGTCTTCGTTGTGTGAACCCCACGGATGAACTTCCAGCACACCCATCTGGGCCAGACCTGCCAGCGCCTCTGCATTATTCAAGGTAATGTAGGGCTCGACCTTTCCCTTTTTATCCGCGATATCTATGCTTCCAATTTCTTTCGGAAGCATATGGTTCACATGCTTCTGAAAGAAGCATGGTTTGCCTGCTCCCTCCGGACAACGAACCAGGCTGACGGGACGATCTGCAATGTGTGGCAGCATCCGCTCAGCAACTGACCAGTAGTAATCAGCGAGCATCTGCTTGGTCATGCCGGAGGCTTCATCCAGAACTTTCAGGGGATGAGTCAATCGAACCGGCGCGTGCTCACTGTCTGCGGGAGCAGTTTTGGTTGCAGAGGAGCGTTTTGCAGCCGGAGAAGCGCTACTGCCGCTTCGTTGCACCGCAGCCGCACGAGATCTTCTTGGCCCGAGCGAGATCCCGGGCTCCTCGCGAGTGACATCCTTCGCCGGCTTATCCTCCCTGATGCCTAAGAACGCCGCCTGGCGAACAAGATCGTCGGCAGTCCACGTGGCGAATCGAACCTGCACAACCAGTTCGGGCCTAACCCACTGTGCACCCCTCTTCGCATCGCCAGGTAGAGACTCGAAGGGAGAGGTAGATCGGGACAGCTTCTCTAGCCGATCGCGAATGATTCGATGCGTCTTCTGGGTAAAGCCAGTCCCGGTTCGCCCCGCATAGATCAACTTGCCGTCCCTGTAGTACCCCAGCAGCAGAGCACCAACCCCGCGAATCTTGTTCGTCGGCAGGGTAAAGCCCCCCACGACAAACTCCTGCTCGTGCAGGCACTTCATCTTCAGCCAGTCACGGGTGCGCCCGGAGACGTACTTCGCAGTCGCGCGCTTCGAGATGATCCCCTCAGCCTGTAGCTTGCACGCTTCATGCAGGAGTTCAGCGCCTCCCGTCTCCATATGCTCACTCAAGCGCAATCGTTCCTCATCCGCACCTTCCAGAATCGAACCCAGCAACGCCTTACGCTCCTTCAACGGAAGATCACGCGTGCTTTTGCCATCGAGATGCAGCAGATCGAAGGCGAAGTACGTAAGGGCATTCTTGGCTCCCTCCTGCATCGAAGCTTGCAGGTCCGCGAAGCTCGTCGTGCCGTTCGGAGCGACCACAACCACCTCTCCGTCGAGAATCGCCTTGTTCACTCCCAGCTTTGCAATCTCACTCGCAACCGCACGCATACGTCCGGTCCAATCCAGTCCTGTTCGAGTCAACATCTGGACGGCAGAACCGTCCTTCCTCGCCTGCATCCGATAGCCATCCAGCTTCAACTCATGCAGCCAGCCCGTGCCAGACGGTGGTGTATCCGCCATCGTCGTAAGCTGCGGAGGAATAAATGCAGGCTCAGGCTCGCTGGGAAGATTCTTTATCTCCTTATCGAGATCCTTCCTGGCGGCCCTCTTCACCGAGGGTGTCGGGGCTTGACGACTCTCTTGCCGAAACCAGGACTTCTTCCCGGAACGCGTGTCTTTCGAGTTCCACACATGGTCTTCATGGCGAGCGATCTCCTCGATCGACCGTTCTGTGACTACGCTGTTCGGTTCTGCCTCGGTAACCGCGGGCTCATCTTCACCGCGTTCGAACTCGTCATGTTCCTTGATCAAAAGCCAGTTCGGCTTCTTCTCGCGTTGCCACTTCCCGCCCATCCGGATCAGCGCCCACTTCCCATGCAGCTTCTCGCCGTGCAGAATGAATTTAAGACTACCGTCTCGCAGCCCTGCATCCACATCGGTATGTCCCGGCTGCGGCTCCCAGGTCCCTTGATCCCATAACATCACGGTGCCGCCGCCATACTGCCCTTGCGGGATGATTCCCTCGAACCCGCCATACTCCATCGGGTGATCTTCCACCTGGACTGCGAGTCGTTTATCAGCTGTAAAGTAGCTGGGGCCCTTCGCCACTGCCCAGCTCTTCAGAACTCCATTCCACCCCAGACGGAAGTCGTAATGCAGGTGCGATGCGGCATGCTTCTGTACGCAGAAGGGAAGTCCCTCCCTCGTCTTCTTCTTTCGATCTTCGCCGCTGGGTTCCGCTGTGATGTTGAAGTTGCGCATCGACCGATAGCGCTCAAGCTGCTCATCGATAGCGTTGGCCGCGGCATCACCGTTCGGCTCGGATTGCTTTCTTGTCGTTGTCGTCTTCTTTGCAGCTTTGCTCGACTTCTTCGCGACTGTCTTCCCGGAACTCGCCATTCTCACTCCTGAGTCAGCATGGCGAATCCCCTGTCGCAGCGCAGTCGATTATGCCGATTTGCGCTTGCCCGAAGCCTTCGCCGGCTTCACCAACGAAATACCCTTCTTTTCCTTCGATGCAGTTGATTTGACAGACGTTGAAGGCTTTTTCTTCCCGCTCTCGCTCTCGGCAGCCCCATTGCCCCCCACGCTCTTGCGCAGCGCGTCCATCAGATTGACAACCTGCCCCCGTCGTGGAGCCTCGACCTCGTCCTTCGGGATCGGTGCATGCTTGATCTTCGCCTCTACCAGTTCGCGAACGGCCGCTTCGTACTGATCCTTGAACTTTGAGGGATCGAACTTCGCTGCCTTGCGTTTAATCAGCTCCATCGCCAGCTCAAGGGAATCCTCATTCACGGCGACTTTTTTGATGTCTTTGAAGTACTCCGCAGGGTCGCGAAGTTCTTCCTGATATCGCATCGTGTAGCCCATCATTCCGCCCAGCTTGTCGTCCTCGTCGGCCGTAATGGCAAAGACGTGCTCGCGACCTCCAAAAGCGATCTTTCCCAGGGCTGCCTTCTTCGTCTTCTTCAACGCAGCGCGGACCACCGCATACGCCTCTGCCTGCACAGCATCTTCCGGAACAATGAAGTACGGCTTCTCCATGTACTCCGGCTCAAGCTCATTCAGGTCGACAAACTGAGACACTTCGATCGAATGTTTTGACGGCACCCGAAGCTCCTCCAGCTCCTTCGGCTCAATCGTCACGTACTCGCCCTTGCGATACTCATAGCCCTTCACAATCTCGTTCTTCTCGATCGCCTCGCCGACCTCGGTCGGATTCTCATCCAGTGAGCTCGCAGCCACCTTCTGGTGACGCACCCGCTCACCCGTCTTGCGGCTTATCTGATGAAAGCGAATCTCGCTCTTCGCCTCGGTCGCAACAAACAGCTTCACGCCGAAGGACACCAGGGAAATCTGTATCTGCCCAGACCAGTAGGGACGTGCCATTTTCATTACCTCGTATGCCGCAAAACCAGCCAAGTCAAAGGAATCACTGGCGAAAGCTCGCCTTGTCCTCAGATTCCCCACAATACTCTTTGAGATGCCAGATCGACTACAAGATTTTGGGCCACGCTTTTGCAAACACCATACATGCGGTGGTATGAGGCATCGCCCACCTTATAAAGTGTTTGCGATGTTGAAACATCTTTTCTCGAGCGGCGCGCCCGCACCTCTCAGGCAAACCGAAACGCGACGCGCCCCGCGTGTACAAAGGTCGCTTCGACCGTCGATCCGGCGGTCGCAATGGTGATCCCCGTCCAGCTCCCTGTCGTGATCCAGTCGCCCTTTCTCAACCCTTCTGTGCGACTCGCGCCCTCATTCACCAGCCATGGCAGCAGTCTGGTCAGGTCGCCCGCAGTGTTCGATCCCGTGCGCTGCACCCGCACCGCTCCGTCCACCGCCAGAGATACCGTCTCCTTCGAAAAGTCGATGCTTTGCCAGTCAGCAACGGCATTGCCATATACAAACCCGCCGTGCAGTGCCATGTCGGCCACTCCGCTAAGCTTCGTCGCCTGCTCAGGGTCAATCAGTCCTGTCTCCAGAATCTCGATCGCCGGATGCATACTCGCAACCGCAGAAAAGACCTCGTCTCGCGTATACGGAGTCTCCCGTGGCAAAAGATCCGCCCCCATCTTGAACGCGATCTCCGCCTCCACCCCGCGAAACCGGTGTGTCAGTCCGCGTAACTCGCATCCTGTGCAGGTAATCCAGTCCGCGGGCATTGGGGCGAACGTAGGAGTTGCATCGGCGCCAGGCGCTCCGACCTTCCATCCCCCAATCCGTTCGTATGCCAGCGACATCCTGTCCTGCACGAAGTACGCCTCTTCGAGCGTTGTGGGTTGTAATCCCTTTGGCAGATCGGCAATCGGGTGGCAGGTCCTCCGGGCATCGACCAGCATATCCGCTGCATCCATCAGATCTTTCTGACGCGAACCAGTTATCATGCCAGACAGTTTGCTCCAGTTCTGCCCTTCTTCGCAACCCGGGCAAGCTTTCTTCGACCAAGAAAACGGCCCCTGTAGTTACTTTTAGCCTCTGTTGTAGATCCAACAGGTAGGCCGGTTTCGTTCATACAATAGGAAGAGCGTATCGGGAAGGGAAGATCACCATGTTGCTTCGTCGCTCCGAAAGCTTGCACTCGACTATCCAGTCCTCCGAAATCACTCCGCAAGACGCCTTCGAGCAATATCGTCGTCAACGCCGGTTTGTCATCGGTGGGGCCGCTACGCTGACCGTCGGCGCGCTGGCCTATGGGCACATCCCCGGTCTCCTTCTTCCATCCTCCACCGTGCACGCGCAGACCCTGCCCTCGGCTCCCAGCAAGTACACCACCACCGAAAATCAGACACCCTTCGCCAAGGCCACTCACTACAACAACTTCTACGAGTTCGGTACCGATAAGAGCGATCCGGCTCGAAACGCCCACACCCTCAAGACGCGCCCCTGGACCGTCCAGGTTACCGGCATGGTCAAAAAGCCGCAGACACTCGATATCGATGCCATCCTCAAGTACCGTCCCACCGAATCCCGCATCTATCGCCACCGGTGTGTCGAAGCCTGGTCGATGGTCATCCCCTGGGACGGCTACTCCTTATCCGAGTTCATTAATTTCTGCGAGCCTCTGCCCAGCGCCAAGTACGTGCAGTTCGTCTCTCTGGTCGACAAAAAACAGATGCCCGATCTGCCCGGCGGTTATGACTGGCCCTACAGCGAGGGACTGCGTCTCGACGAGGCTATGAACCCTCTTGCCCTGCTGACCTTCGGTTGCTATGGACAGGTGCTTCCCAATCAGAACGGAGCCCCGATCCGCGTCGTCATGCCATGGAAGTACGGCTTCAAGAATGCCAAGTCGATCGTCCGCTTCCACTTCACCGACAAGCAGCCACACACAACGTGGAACGAGATCAACTCCCAGGAGTACGGCTTCTACTCCAATGTCAACCCGCAGGTCGATCACCCCCGCTGGAGCCAGGCACACGAGCGCCGCATCGACAGCTCGGCCTTTCCCCGCACCATACCCACACAGATGTTCAACGGATACGCTGACCAGGTAGCCAGCCTCTACAATGGAATGAACCTCAAGCGCTACTACTGACCCCGGCAGACACTTCTCTCAATGTCAAAACGCAACATCCTGATTCTTAAAGCGGTTCTGCATCTGCTGTGCCTTGCGCCCTTCTTCTGGCTCATTCGGTTCTACACCTCGGGTGCGCTCGAACTCGATCCCGACCCCGTAGCCTACATCACGCACTTCACCGGTAATTGGGCCCTCTGGATCCTCCTCGCCTCTCTTGCCATCACGCCTCTGCGTCGCCTCTCGCCTCGTATCAGCTGGCTGATTCGTTTCCGTCGCCTCATCGGACTCTACGCCTTCTTCTACGCCTCGCTTCACCTGGCGACCTACATCTTCCTCTTCTCCGGCTACGACCTTCCGACGGTGCTGACCGCTGTCAGAGGTGGTCATCCCGGTGTAGTTGTCTCCGAGTGGAAGGTAGTCTGGCCCACCATCTGGGACGATGTCCTCAAGCGTCGCTTCATCCAGGTTGGCTTCCTTGCCTGGCTTATCCTGTTGGCGCTCGCAGCCACTTCGCCGGCCTTCATCATGCGCGCCATGGGAGGCAAAAACTGGCAGCGGCTGCACCGTCTCGTCTACCTGGCCGGTGCCGCCGCGGTCATCCACTATTGGTGGCTCGTAAAGACCGGTGTCCGCACACCCTGGAAGGTTACCGCTGTACTGATTGTTCTCCTTATGGCACGGCTGGCCTACACAGCCGGTAAGCGCCTCAGCAAGTCCCGATTCGTACTCCAGACCACCAGGAATTAGCTCTTCTAAAATCAGGCTCTCCGGCCGCATACGGCCTCACCACAACTTTGTAGGCAGGTTCCGGTTTCAACCGGAAGGAGCTTCTATGCGTGCCGTCGTTCCCCTGTTCCTTGCTCTCGCGGTTGCGCCTCTCGCCGGACAGGAAGCTCCTGCACCCAGAACCGTTCACGCAGGAAACATCCCCCACGCAAAAGCCGAAACCTCCAGAGCCAGAGGCATCAGCTCGGAGACTCCGCATCTGGCGCCTCTTACCCAGCGCCAACGAGCCATTCAGATTCTCAATCGGTTCACCTTCGGCCCACGGCCAGGAGACTTAAACCAGGTCCTCGCCATGGGGGTTGATAAATGGTTTGAGCAGCAGCTAAACCCCGACAGCATCAGCGATGAGGCTCTCGAGCGCCGCCTGGCAGACTATCCGACTCTCGGCATGACGCCGGAACAGGCGCTGACCGCCTTCCCGAACAGAGCCACCATTCAGGCCGTTGCGGATGAGAAGATTCAGCCACCCAGCGATCCTGCTCTCGCCGCAATGTATGACGTCCAGCTGGTCAAACTTCAAAATCAACAAAAGGCGGGCGCCAGCCCCACAAGCACCCCTGCCAAAGATCTGCAGCCCACATCATCGCTCGATCAGGACCGTTCTACCGCTGCACGCATAGCTGGCCAGCTCTTCGCTCTGGCGCGAAGCCAGCGCATGGCCGCTCTCATCAAACTTCCTGTCGCCGACCGGATCGCCTTCACCAGCTTCGTCTCCGGAGACCAGAAGGCTTTTCTGCTCTCCCAGTTCACCCCGCGCGAGCGAGAGCTGTTCCTTGCAATGGCATCCAACGCCAACTCCTCGCAGCAGATCGTCAGCGAGCTTTCCCAGGCCAAGATCCTTCGAGCCATCCTCTCCGAGCGTCAGCTGCAGGAGGTGATGACCGACTTCTGGTTCAATCACTTCAACATCTTCATCCAGAAAAACGCCGACCAGTGGTACACCACCAGCTACGAACGCGATGTCATCCGCAAGAACGCTCTCGGAAAATTCCGCGATCTCCTGCTGGCCACCGCTACCTCGCCGGCGATGATGGTCTATCTCGACAACTGGCAGTCCATGGCCCCGGACTCCATCGCAAACGGCGTCAACCCTGTGCGTCCGCGAGCCAGGAAAGGGAATCGCGGCCTCAACGAAAACTATGGCCGCGAACTTATGGAGCTCCACACCCTCGGGGTCGATGGAGGTTACACCCAGGCCGATGTAACCGCTCTCTCAGCCATCCTCACCGGCTGGACAGTCGATCGTCCCTTTCAGGGAGGACCCTTCGCCTTCGAAGCGCGTCGTCACGAGCCCGGACCCAAGCAGTGGCTGGGGCACACCATCGGCGACTCCACGTCTCAACCCGCGGACGGTATGAAGGAAGGTGTGCAGGCTCTTTCGATTCTTGCCGCCAGTCCTGCGACCGCTCACTTCATCAGCTACAAGCTGGCTCAGCGCTTCGTAGCCGATGATCCCCCGCCAGCTCTCGTCGATCGTATGGCAGCAACGTGGTTATCGAGCGACGGCGATATCAAGGCCATCCTTCGAACCATGGTCTCTTCGCCCGAATTCAATTCGAAGAAGTACTTCCGCAACAAGGTGAAGACTCCGTTAGAATTCGTCGCCTCCGTATTCCGCACCACCGCAACGGATCCGGTGAACCCGGCTGCTCTGGTTCAAACCCTGAGGCAGATGGGAATGCCGCCCTATCACGCTCTGCCTCCCACCGGCTACTCCATCACCGCCGACCATTGGATGAACTCATCCGCACTCATCGATCGCCTGCGTTTTGCTGATGTCCTGACGAAAAACAGATTCGCTAACCAGAAGTTCGATGCCGAACATCTCCTCGCGATCGGGCTCATGACATCGCCGCCTGACGTCGCGACTGCAGCGGTTTCAACTGCGGAGCGGTCCGGGTATCGTGACGTCGCTCTCTCCCATACTTCAGCCCAGCAATCTACACCGAAGGGCGGTTCAGACCTCGCGCTGCATCTGCTTGAGTCCGCTCTCGTCGGGGGTGATGTCTCACAAAAGACCAACACGCTGATTGAACGACAGGTGAGCAGTCTTGGATCCACCTCTCCTGCCGAGGGCCTCAATCTGCTCACGGCTCTCATCCTGGGAAGCCCTGAGTTCCAGATGCGCTAATACGGGCCTACACTGTCTGGCAGGAGGTGTCCCATGTCTTTGACGCAGCTCCACCCTCTCGGCAACAGTGAGCACCTTGGCCGTGTGCGAAGACTCTGTTCCGCGCTTCCTGGCGCATCCGAGAAGCTCTCTCATGGCGAGCCGACGTTCTTCGTAGACCGGAAGGTCTTCGCCATGTTCGCCAACAATCACCATCACGATGGTCACATCGCCGTCTGGGTTCCCGCTGAGTCAGGTGCCCAGCAGTCTCTGATTCGCACCGCGCCGAAGACATACTTCAAGCCTCCGTACGTAGGTGTTCGCGGTTGGGTCGGCATTGAACTCGCAGAGATCGATGACGAGGGGCTCGCTCTTCATCTCGTGAGGGCATGGAGGCATTGTGCTACCGGAAAGCTTCAATCCATGCTCGATGCTCGTGCCGTCTAACAAAGAGGAGCAACCAATGAACCGTCGAAAATTCGCCGCTGGCATCGTCGCTGCCGGTGTCGCAGGCAAAGCGACCGCCTCCCAGCCATCGTCCGCCACTCCCGAGCAGCTTCATCTCAAACCCAACGGCTGGATGCCGAACAACGCTCTCCCCGTTCTCCTCTACCGCAAGACTCTTCCCGTCACACCCGATCTAGCCGACATCATGGAACGCCTCTTCACCCAGAACGGCTGGCCTCCTCAGTGGCGTAACGGCGTCTTCGACTTCCACCACTATCACTCCACCGCGCACGAAGTCCTGGGATTTGCCGCCGGCCACGCGCAGATCATGCTTGGGGGAGAGCAGGGAACGACCGTGACCGTTCGCGCCGGAGACGTCGCCGTCCTCCCCGCCGGAACAGGCCATTGCCGCATCTCCGCCTCGGACGACTTCCTCGTTGTCGGTGCCTATCCCCCCGGCGAGCATTGGGACATCTGCCGCTCCTCCGCCACTCCTGAAGTTCTGGAGCGGATCCGCAAGGTTCGCTTCCCAGCATCCGATCCAGTCTCCGGAAAGATCGGTGCTCTCCCAAAGCTTTGGATTGCTTGACCATCACCTAAGGCAAATTAGCGCCGCTTGTGTGCATCTCACCCCTTGGAGCAAGACGAACGTGCCGAGCAAGACCATCGCGCCTGCAAAGACAATCGCACCTGCCGAGCCGCCTCGTAAAGATCACTTCGCGAAATTTGCCAATAATTGCAGTGCCTACATGGGCTCCCGCTGGGCCTTCGCCGCTGCAGTCGGAATCATCGTTATCTGGGGAATCACCGGTCCCCTCTATCACTACTCCGATACCTGGCAGCTGGTCATCAATACAGGCACTACCATCGTGACCTTCCTGATGGTCTTCCTTATCCAGAACACTCAGAATCGTGATGCCCGCGCGATCAATCTCAAGCTCAACGAGCTGATCGAATCCATCAAGTCCGCCCGCAACGAGATGATCGACATCGAGCATCTCTCCGATGAAGAACTAGACGTTCTCGCTCACCGCTACGAAGCCGTCCACCAGGAGGCTGCCGATCGCGGCATCGTGGAACAAAAAGACGCCTCCAGCAAAAAGTGAGCCCTAGGCCCAGCTTGCCTCTTCGAAGGTGTATGGCGAGCGTTGCGGGCGAGAAAGCATTGCATTCGCTTCTTCGTCTCCCCTGAACCGCTCTCGCTCCGGATCCCAGTGCAGCGCTCGTCCCGTCTTCATGGCGATGTGGTGCAGCAGGCACGTCGAACATGCTCTGTGCCCAATCTCAATCGGCGCCAGCGGCTGCCTCCGCGACCGCACGCAATCCAGCCAGTTCGCGTGATGCTCCGCCGAAGTCTCCAGGTGAATCTCATCGGGCCCAATGACGGAGGTCAGAATCTTCGGATCGCTTGCCATCAGCGGCTCAATCTTCTCCGTCTTCCCTGATCCCACAGTCGGAGTTGTCATCTCATCCCGTGTTACGAAGATCCACCCCTTCGTCCCGTACCACTTGATGCCGTTCGGAAAATCGCCAGAGATCGCCATCGTCGTGCCGTTTGCATACCGCGCATGCGTCAGAAACTTCCCGTGCACATCCCACAGCCCGCTCTTCGGAAACTCCGCCGATCCCCATATCTCCACCGGACCCGTGTACTCCGTGTTCATGCCCCAGTGCGCCGTATCGACGTGGTGCGCTCCCCAGCCTGTAATCATGCCTGCGCCAAACTGCTCCATGCGCAGCCAGCCCGGCCGGTCAAATCCATTCTGCGGCATCACCCTGTCCACCGTGTAGGGAACCATCGGTGTCGAACCCAGCCACGCATCGTAGTCGAATCCCTTCGGCACCGGCATCGGAGTTGCATTCCCGCCCGCGGGATCCCCCGGCAGCCCAATCTCCACATGCCTCACCTCGCCGATGCGCCCATTCCGAACCAGCTCGCACGCCCGGTGGAACTGCTTCCATGATCGCTGCTGGCTCCCGACCTGCAGTATCCTCCCCGAGGCCTGCACGGCATCGCTCAGGTAACGCCCTTCAGCAATCGTCAGGGACGCCGGCTTCTGCAGATAAACATCCTTACCCGCCCGCACCGCAGCCGCAGCCACAATCGCGTGCTGATGATCCGGCGTCGAGATCACCACCGCATCGATCTCTTTGTTATCCAGCAGCTGGTGGTAGTCGTGATAGACCTTTACCGAATCCTCGTACGACGTACCCAGCTTCTTCCCATAGGCTTCGATGACAAACTCGCGCCCCCTCGCCGCTCGATCTTCATCCAGATCGCAGACAGCGATGACGCGCGCCTTGTCGTACTTGAAGATGGCGGGGAGATCATGCCCACGCGAAATTCTCCCCACTCCAATCGCACCCACGTTGATTCGTTCGCTGGGAGCCATCTGACCGAAGACGCTCGACGGCACAATCGTAGGAAAGCCAGCCGCTGCTGCTGTTCTGGCCACGGTCTTCAGAAATCCTCGCCTTGTTACATCTGCCATCGTTCCGCCTCCTCTGGTCAAGCCACATCGATGTTCCGAGAAAACGCGCAGCGGGCTAGCTCTTCAGCGTTACATGCTGCGCCTTCATCTGCGCCCTCACCACCAGCTCTGCCGCCAGCAGGCACTGTGTCTGGTCCTGCGCGGTATGGGTGCGGTTCACAATGTCCGACACAAACTGCGGTCCGAAGGGAAGCGGCACGTTATTGCAATCGATATACCTCTGTGAATCCTTGTCGACGATGTACAGATTGTTCCCCTGCTTGCTCTTTGCTACATCGATGTACTTCCGCACCTCGATATAGCCGCCCGTTCCCAGGATGAACAGCCTTCCGTCGCCCCACGTTCCCAGGCCATCCGGAGTAAACCAGTCCAGTCGCACATATCCGAAGCCGTGATCTCCCCGCAGCATCATATCGCCGAAGTCCTCGAACTTAGGCTTCTGCGGGTGGTTCACATTCGCTACCTGCGACGCCACTACTTCGGCCTGCTTCGAACCCGTGTAGTACAGAAACTGATCCACCTGGTGCGATCCGATATCCGTCAGAATCCCGCCATAGCGCGCCGCATCCCAGAACCAGTCCGGCCGCCCGCCCGATCCGCCGGCATACGGATCCTTTCCATGCTGCACGATCTGATGCGGTGCAATATTGATCGTCTGGATCACCCGGCCGATCGCCCCTGCCTGCACCAGCTCACCCGCCTTCACCGCAGCCTTCACCTCGAAGCGTTCGCTGTAAAGAATCCCGTAGATTCGCTTCGTCGCTGCGATCGTCTTGCGAATCTCGTCAATCTGTTCGAGCGACGTTGCGCCCGGCTTGTCGCTCAGGTAATCCTTGCCCTTCTTCATCGCCCGCACACCCAGCGGAGCCCTCTGGTCCGGGATCGTCGAGCTCAACACCAGCTGGATCGAAGGATCGTCCAGAATCGCATCCTCCGACGACACGATCTTCACATCCGGAAACCTCTTCTTGAAGGCCGCCAGCTTGTCCGGCTCTGCGCCATACGCCGCGACGAGCACGCCGCCGCCCCGCTGGATCGCGCCCACCATACCATAGATGTGGTCATGGCTCATACCGCAGACCGCAAACTTGATCGAGTGCTTCGGCGCCGAGTCCGCATCCTGGCCCGGCTCCGCTATCTCGTGGAGGACCCGCGCAGGATCCATCGCACTCATCTCCGCCAGCGCCGGTACACCCGCCATCAATCCCGCCGAACCTACCGCCCGCAGAAACTCGCGCCGACCAAACATCTCCGATCCCATAATCCTCGTCCTCTCAGGGTGCAATTGCATTGCACCCCGAACTATATCAACCGAGGACAACCTTCGGCATGCGGAAACGAAAAATCATCCTTCCACTTGCGCCTCTTCGCTCCCCAGCGTCAGCGACCACGGCAGCCTCACTGCCGAAATCAGGAGCAGTAGATGCATCCCGCATAGCAGCAGAAATGTGGCTCCAAACGCCACCTGCGCCTCGCCGGGAGACTGCATCCTCCAGGCAAGAAAGGTCGCCGTCCCCGTCGTCAGCGTGGGGCCACCAATCCTCTGGACGATGTTCAGCGACGTCGTCGCCATCGGCAGATCTCGCTTCGCGACCGAGGCATACGCCGCCGACAGCGACGGAATCCCGATCGCTCCCATTCCGGCTCCCCGTACAAACAGGCACACCTCCAGAAGCGTGGCGACCAGGCCATGTCCCGCAAGGTACGCTAAGGGAAGCGTGCCCGCCAGCGCAAGCAACGCTCCTCCAGCAGATACCTTCCGTATCCCGAATCGCTGCGTCAGCCTGCCCATCCACGGATACATGCACATCATCCCCAGTCCCAGCGGAGCCATCAGCCACCCCGCTTCACTCGGCGTTCGTCCGCAGGCACGAAGCAGATAGTAGGGAATCAGCATCTGCGCCGAAAACATAATTCCGTTCGAGAGAAACTGGGTCTGTGACGAGACCGGAAAGACGCTGCCGCGAAACAACCGCAGGTCGATCAGGGCACCATCCCCCTTGCGCCGAGCCGTGATGAGGAACGACGCCAGAAGCATCAATCCTGCCACCGCCGCCGTCAGACCCGAGCGCTCCTTCAGATGGTCCGAGCCATACAGAAAGAGCACCAGCCCGGGCGACAGCAGCACCAGTCCCATCACGTCCAGATCCCGCCGCTGCATCTCCCCGCTATCGTTCGGTAAAAAGAGCACTGCCAGCACAATAGCCAGCGCCCCCACAGGAAGATTCACAAAGAACAGCCATCGCCACGAAGCATGCTGCAGAATCACTCCCGCGATCACCGGCCCTAGAATCGGCCCGATCATCACCGGCAGCGCGGCATACCCCATCACCCGGGCCATATGTCTCCCCGCGGCGCGCGCCACCATCATCTGCGCCATCGGCGCCATCAATCCTCCGCTCATGCCCTGAAGGATCCGAAATCCAATCAGGGCATCAGCAGACCACGCCATCCCGCAAAGCATGGACGCGAGAGTAAACAGCGAAAAGCACCACAGGTAAAGGGACTTCGCACCGATCCGGTCCACCAGCCATCCACTGAGCGGAAGCATCAGCGCAAGCGCCAGCAGATAGCCGCTCGTCACCCACTGAATCACGGTAAGGCTGCTATGCAGCTCCGTCGCCAGGCTCGACAGTGATACATTGACCACCGTCGCGTCCATCTGCGATAGAAACGATCCCAGGATCGCAACCGAGCAGACCTTCCAGATCGCAGGATCGAGCCGCTCATCCGTGCTCAGGGTACTACCCAAGCGCCGCGATCACCTCGTCCGTCTTTCTCACCTTCGCCAGTCGCGGGAAGATCTTCTCAAACGCGAAACTCTGCATCTCGGCATTGAACGTCGCGCAGGCGTCCTCGACAACCACGAACGCGAATCCCAGCCCCGTGCCCTGCCGCGCCGTCGACTCCACCCCGATGTTCGTCGCAATTCCACCCAGCACCACCGTATCGACTCCGCGCTTCCGTAGCTCCGCCTCCAGCTCCGTGCCTGCAAATGCTCCCCAGTGCCGCTTCGTAATCAGCAGGTCGCCCTCCTGATAACCCGCCTCCGGAACGAGCTCTGACGCCTTCGCTGGCGGAGGAGGCCCGTTCGGATCGCGGAAAGGCTGCTCATCGGCCGGCAAGGCAAGAAAATTCGCCATGTCGACGTGAACGTACACCACCGTCGCTCCCTTCGCGCGAAAGCTCTCCGCCAGCTTCCGTCCCTTCTCTACCACCTCAGCGGACGTATAGGGTGCAGTATCTCTAGCCGTAACTCCATACTGCAGATCGATAAGAACCAACGCGGTCTTCTTCGGGTTAAGCTGCAATGTACTCAAATGCTACCTCCGTAAAGTTGAGGGAATCCTCGACTTTTCAAAGGTAGAATATGAGGGTGCCCTCGGTTTCGTCAAATCGCGTCCGCGTCGAACCCCAGCAGGAGCGTTCCACGCGCCGCCTCGCCAGTTTTCTCGACGCTGCCGCTGACCTGTTCGTAGAGTCGGGTTTCGAGGCCACTACGATGACGGCAATTGCAGAGCGTGTCGGCGCCTCCATCGGAACCCTCTACCATTACTTTCCCGATAAAGCGGCCATTGCCTCAGCTCTGGTCAATCAGTACGCAAACGAGATCGAAGAGCACTGGAAGCCGCTGATCGCGAACACCTCCACCCTTACCCATCAGGACTTCGCCAGCCAGTTCATCGAATGCATCACGGAATTTGTGCATCGTCGCCCCGCCTACCTCGCGCTGCTCTCCGCCCCCACCCGTTTTCGTCGCGATCCGTCCACGCGCAGGGCTCTCCGGATTGCCATCGCGAATGCCTTTCGCGCCAGGAATCCGGCGCTCTCAGAGGAGAAGTCTCTGTTGGTGGCAAACGTGGCGCTGCAGATCGTCAAGGGCATGACCAATCTCTACACCCAGGTCACTCCCAAAGAGAAGCCGCAGGTCACCGCCGAGTTCAAAAACGTCCTCACCCTCTATCTCGGAAGCGTCCTGCCTTAGCTTCTACTGAAGAAGTAACTTAGCGAGATTGTCGACCTGTTCGCTCGCGTTACTCACGCTTAGTGACCTGCATTACTATTTTTGCGATCGAGGCAATTTCTTGCAAACAGCTTCAGATCTGGCGGCCTCGGCGTCGCCAGAAGAGGATTGCTGGCGCTGTTCACAATCTGGCGGTTTATCTCCTCGAGAGTTCGAGTTTTCGCCCCAGGAAAACCTGTTAGGCTTTCCCGTCTCTGCAATTCCGTCATGTAGTCGATATCCAAAGCGATGTCAGCTGGCATTTGCTCTTTGAGTCTCAGGTCCTGGGGACCCAGATACAGGATGGCATCCACTATCTTCCCCATGTTTTGTTGCATTTCCTTTGGGAATTCACTCTTCACCTTGCAATCTTGGTCGATCATGATTGGGGGCGGGAAGAAGCTATTTATTCCCAGATCAGCAATCCAGGTATTTCTAATCTTTGCGAGGGATCCGGGTTGCCATCCGATGAATGGATTCTCGGGCGAAGCTGTAGAACCCGTATTGAATAACCCGGAATCGGCGATAACGAAGGTGACGTTTGGATAGTTCTTCTCATAGATGGATACCGCGTCGGGAGCTCCGTGGAGAAGATGAAAAGTCCCGAACATCATCAGAGCTTTGCGATGCTTTGAGAGCACCTCTCGTTCCATCACGGAAGCAATGCTGGCATCTCGATTGGAGAACTTGCGGTAATCTTCTACGGTTTTAACCTGATCCCAGTCGATGGGAGGATCCCCGGCGAGGACACGGAGTCGCTTCTCAGCAGGAAGCTTTTGATTGATCGACCGTATAAGGGGGAAAAACTGTTCGAAGAATCCTGAGGTGGAACACATGACCTGCGTCGTATTTCTCCATACCTTACGCACCTCTGCAAATGGCACATCTTCGCCGGCGATATAACGATCTAAAACGCCTTGGTAGAGTGAATTTCCACATTCCACCTCGATGTCGTTCACCTTTTCCGGAAAGACCGGATTGCGGATTAAGGAAAGAAGAAAATCATCGATGTCTTTCATCCCGTGCGCTTCCGGCATACCTACGACTTCGTATTGGTCGAAGGCTGCAAAGATCGCAGCGACAGCAGGTTCGGGCTTTGGTTCAGCTCCAGGAGTTTGGGCCTGAACCTTTTGTGCATGGCCTAATACTGGAGACAATGCTAGGAAAAGTAGCAACAGACACCATGGCCGGAAGGCTCGACATAGCGGATTGGATCGCGTGGAAGATGCACCAGCAAGTGTTTGAGAGTTCATAGAGAGCTCCTTGTTCGAGTAGGACAATCACAAACCGAACCGGTGGTATGTCGCCGCTTTGCTTCCACAGCCAAGAAGGCGTGCCCTCAAATCATCCGGCTTTTTGCAGAACAATGCCGGAGCACGGCACAGATCCGTCATTTATTGACGGATCAGGGAAACAGCCGCTGCCTCGTCCATGCCGCGCCCTCTCGCACATATAAAAACCGGTTGTGAAGCCGATACTCCCCGTCCATCCAAAGCTCAATCCGTTCCGGCTGGATCGCATAGCCCTTCCAGTACTCAGGACGGGGAATCTCGCCTGGATGCTCCTCACCATACTGCTCCACCAGCTCTTCAAGGCGTCGTCGGCTCTCAAGCGGCTGGCTCTGCCGGGAAACAGCTGCCCCCAGCTGGCTCATCCTGGATCGGCTATGGAAATACTCCTCGGCATCGGCGGCTGGGAGTTCAACGACCGGCCCCTCGACCCTTACCTGCCGCCTCAGGGTCTTCCAGTGGAAGCACAGGGCGGCTCGGGGGTTTGCCGTCAGCTCCCGACCCTTCCGGCTGGCTTCATTGGTGTAGAAGCAGAATCCGTTCTCATCCACCTTCTTCACCAGCACCATACGGACACTCGGCTCTCCATGTCGGGTCGCCGTCGCCAGGGCAGCGGCGTTCGGATCGTTCGGCTCCGTCGTCCCCGCCTCCTTCAGCCAATCGTGAAAGACCGGGAGCGGGTCGGTAGTCTGTTCGAGAATCTGCCAGTCCATGACCCGAGTCTATCCTGTCAAGCCGTTAAGCTTCTAAGTTGCTGATAATGGAGGAATTGTATTTGCCTGATTACACCCGTCAGCAATCTAGAATAGAAGTAGTCCCTCTGAGGGAAGGGCTATCAAGCTCCTGGTCATAAGCATCAAGGAATCAAGAACTTGGACGTAAATCACTTGAATACAATAATTTAGGTTTGAGGTCCGAACCTAAGTGCATTGTTTTGAAGACTTTGCGCAAAACCCTGGGGGGTGGGTGTCAGGATAGCCCTTCAAACAGGTCGCTCAGCTGGGCTGCTGGCCCGGGCTCCTTCATTGCAACCAGCGTATAAAACTCTTCGCCTCCATACTGCGCGAAGAACGGCTTGGTCAGCTCCATCAGCGCAGCCTGGGAGACATGTCGCCGGAACGCCTCGCTCTTGCGCTCTCGCACCGACTCGATATCCAGAACCGCGGTCCATGGACTGGGCATCGGAGGCTGCCGATCGGGAATGAAAACTTGAGTAGTCAGGTGGAACAGACGATCGGGCTGAAATTCAGCTCCGCTCTCCGGGAAGCGTGCACCTCGGCCCGACCAGTGAAAGGCAGTCGTCGTCCAGAACGAAGCCATCATGTGATCGGGATGAACATTCATCCCGCCATCGCCGCCAAACGTGATCACGACATTCGGCTGAAACTCGCGCATCCGTCTTACAAGCAGCTCTGTGGCTTCGATGACCGGAACATTCACCAACTGGCCATCGTGATAGTTCAGTAATTCGTGCCTGCTCACACCGAGAACCTGGCACGAAGCCGCGAACTCTCTGCGCCGCATCTCTCCCAGCTCCGCCCCTGAGTTCGCAGATCCTCGGTGAGTCGCCGCCTGACCATCCGTCAGACAGACCACGAAAGTCTCCACTCCACGGTCGGCAGCCAGTGCCAGCGCGCCTCCAAACCCAAAGCACTCATCATCCGGGTGCGCAACCACGCACATCAATCGCTGACCCAATCGGATGCTCCTTCTTCAAGATCCAGGTCGAAGAGCTCGCCCGAAACCAAATCCTCGAGCGCTGCGTTCGGATCGACGGCTCTCACCGGCGCGAACGTCCTGCGGTGCAGCATCGAAGGTCCCTGCTGCGCCAGCGCCCGCCTGTGCTCCGGCGTCCCATAGCCCTTGTGGGAGGCCAGCCCGTAGCCGGGATGAAGCAGATCAAGTTCGCGCATCAGGGCATCGCGATGGACCTTCGCGATCACAGAAGCAGCTGCAATTGAAAGGCTCAGAGAATCGCCGTAGATCAGCTTGGTCTGCTTGCATGGATGATCGATTCGCATGGCATCGATGAGCAGATGATCCGGCTCAATCGGAAGCCCCTGAACGGCGGTCAACATGGCGATTCGGGTCGCCTGGTAGATGTTGATCCGGTCGATGGTCTCCGCATCGACCTCGGCCACGTTCACGGCTATTGCGATCTTGCGAATCCGGCGGTCCAGCCGCTCCCGGTCTTTGCGCAGAAGCTGTTTGGAGTCCTTGAGGCCCGCCGAAGCCAGTCCCTTGATGCGTTCCGGAAGAATTACCGCAGCCGCAACAACCGGCCCGAAGAGAGCTCCGCGGCCCACCTCATCGACGCCCGCAATCACGCGATAGCCGCAGTAGCGCAGTGCCTGCTCCGGCGCGTCGCTGCAGATAAGTTGCCGCAGCATCTGCTGCTTCGCTGTGGCTGCGGTAACTGTTCTCGGTTGGCGAAGTGGAGTGGGAGAAGCCATAGCCCTACGGCAAATTTTATAGCCTGACAAAAGAAAGCCACGGCCTGGGCCGTGGCTTCTGTGGAAATAAAAGATAACTTAGCTGGCGCGCTCGACCTCGCGCAGACGAGCGGCCTTACCGCGCAGTCCGCGAAGGTAGAAGAGCTTCGAACGACGAACCTGGTACGAACGAACCTTCTGGACCTTGTCGACGACCTTTGAATTGTAAGGGAAGATGCGCTCGACGCCCTGGCCGAAGCTCATCTTACGAACGGTGAAGGTACCCTGAGGTCCCTTGCGGCAGGCGATAACGATTCCTTCAAATGCCTGCAGACGCTCCTTCTCACCCTCACGGATCTTGACCTGAACGCGGACAGTGTCTCCGGGAGCGAAATCGGGTAAATCGGTCCGCTCAAGTTTCGCGGCCAGCTTCTGCATGATGGGATGAATAGACATGAGTAATTCCTATATGAACTCGAGTCTTCAGTTTACACGATTTCAATCAATTAGGGGTAGAAAAGCTGGTGGGGAGCATCAGGAATCCAGACTGGTTCCGGCTGGGCCATTCTTTCTGCCGCTCTCCTCAAATTCGAGCTCAGCAAGCATTCTGCGATCCTGAGCTGTAAGGTACACCTTTGCTAACAGATCCGGCCGGTTTCTCAGTGTCTTCCGCAGGGCCATCTTCCTGCGCCACAGACGGATCGCCTCATGGTTTCCACCCTGCAGCGATTCCGGAACTACATGCCCCTCAAACTCTGCCGGCCGAGTGTAGTGAGGATAATCGAGGATGCCTCCTGCCCCATGGGTGGTTCGGGGCGGACCTCCAGGCTCGTTGGGATTCTCTACCGTGTCCTGCGTGCCGAAACTCTCAAAACGCGCGGAGTCAGGATGTCCCAAAGCGCCAGGCAGCAGCCGGACGGTCGCATCGACGATCACCGCAGCACCGAGCTCTCCACCCGAGAGAACGTAGTCTCCAATCGAAAGCTCCCGATCGCACAGCATCTCGTTGACTCGCTCATCCACACCTTCATACCGGCCGCAGATCAGCACGACCCGATCCAGACTGGCGAGTTCGTGAGCGATCTTCTGTGTGAAAGGTCTCCCCTGCGCGGAGAGGAGGACGACGGATTCCCGTAGAGGATCCCGCTGACTCTTATGGGTGATGTTCAGAGAAGAGAGAGCATCGTAGATTGGTTCTAGCTTGAGGACCATGCCTTCTCCTCCCCCGAAAGGCCTGTCGTCAACCGTACGATGCCGGTCATGGGTAAAGGCGCGTAGATCGTGGGTCGCAATCTCGACAAGACCCGTTGCGCGGGCACGCTTGAGAATTCCGTACTCGAAGACGCTGGCAAAAAAATCCGGAAAGATGGAAATGAGGTCGAAGCGCATTGGAGACCAAAGGAAATATCTCTGAGCGAACAGCACGATCGATTCGCGAAATTTCAACTCAGAACTTCAGGGTAAATACATCTACAACATCCTGCACGGACGCTGGTGAAAAAGCTTCTATGTCACTGCAGGCTAAAACCATGCTGACGATGACAGCGCTGCTTCTGATGGCGGCTCTTCCGTCACAGGCGCAGTCTGGTTCGGCTCCTTCAGGACAACGAGCCCGATACTCCAGCAGCGCACAACCAGCAGCGGTGGAGATTGCATCCACGGATGACCACGAGCCCATGATGGCTGCTGCAGTGGCGAAGACCAGCAGCGACGAAGCCCATGCTGCTCCGTCGGTCGCCGGAGGTGCTGCACCCACTCGTGAGACGGGACCCTTCCGCTCCTGGCGAGTTGAAGGTGTGGCGAACACGCTTGGTGCAGGCTTCAATCTCTCGACTACGATCGCGAGGCATTTCGACATCCGCGGAGGAGCGAATCTGGTCGGATTCGGGTACGAGTTCGACGTCGATGGGCTTCACTACGACTCGAGGATCAAGTTACGTTCCGGCAACCTCCGTCTCGATTGGTTCCCACGGAAGGGCAACTTCCACATCAGTCCAGGGATTGCTTACGCAAACAACTATGTGAACGCTCCTTCGCATGTTCCGGCCGGAGAACGCTTCACGCTGGGCGATGAGGACTTCGTCAACAGCGTCAGCGATCCGGTCCACGGACAGGCAAGCCTCACCTTTCCTCGTCGCGTCTCCCCCATGTTGACGATGGGCTTTCGGAACATCCTCCCGGGACAGCACCGGCATATCTCGGTTCCGCTTGAGTTCGGAGTGGTTTACACCGGAGCGCCGACGATCGATGTTTCGCTGGCCGGTACCGCTTGTCAGCAGGACGGCTGCTTCACCTTCGAAGATAATGCCGAGGCACAGCAGAGTCTGCGTGACGAGGTGAGAGATATCAACGACACCCTCAGCAACGTTCCCGTGTATCCCGTCCTATCGCTCGGGTTCGGATACCGTTTCTAGCGACTTTTTATTGACCTCTACCAGGCCGACCGGAAGACTCATCGTAATCTTTCGGGCGGCGAGGTCGATTTGCTTCAGCAATGCCTTGGCGAAAGGGATGAGAATCTCCTGCTGATCTTCCCCCTTGACTACGAGCAGAGGAGCCGCATCTTCGAGTCGCGTACCGTTAGCGGAAGCAGGGAATTGAACTTCGGTAACCTCTCCGACGGGTATCGTGTCATCGAAGAGGTAACAACCTGTCAGATCGCTGACGTAAATAGATTCCTCATCGAGCGGGAGGCGGTTGTCTTCGCGGACGATGAGGTCGAGACCAGCAATGGTTTCGGCGCTGGAGATGCTCTCGATTCCATCGAATTGAAGGACAGCGCGTCCTTTGTTCTTCCCGTGGGGAAGCCAGGAGGAGAGAATCCTGATCGGTCTCGCGTCAGCCTGTTCTCCCTGGAAGCCGGGCGGGGCCAGGAAGAGATCTTCACGGCCCGCAAGTCGTTCAGGGAAGTCAGAGAACAGCTCTACCAGGAGTTCACCTTTACGTCCCTGAGGACGCAGGAGATGGGCAAGAGTCACCCAAGTTGAGGGATGAGATTGCATAGCAACAGGTAGTGGCTTTCTTCAAGAGGGGTATGTCTTTACTCGGATTGCTCTTCTACGATGTCCAAGGCGAAGCGATGCTTCAGCTTCATACTGGCAGCGGCAAGAATCGTCCGCATGGAACGCGCTGTTCTGCCTTGTTTTCCGATCACTTTTCCGATGTCGCTGGGAGCGACACGGAGACGGATTACCGTCGAATCTTCCTGGTTGAACGCCTCTACAAACACATTTTCCGGGAAATCGACCAACGCCCGGGCGATATCGCCAACGAGCCCAATCATATTCGCGAAGCCGTTCTCGCCCGCCCTTTGTACGGACTGGGTCATCACACACCTCCTGGGGAAATCACAATGCGGGCTTCTGCTCTACCGTATAGCCTCGTCTATTGCGAGATCTCAGGAATGTACTGCACGAGCGTAGCCGCGGTTTATCGGAAGCCCGGACTTTCTTGCAGAAAAGCCCGGACTTTCGGAATCGCAATATAATGAAGTCTACGCGAGGAATTCCCATCTGACACAGGGAGGAACCTTCCGCATTAGCAAATCTTTGGGAACCAGATTTGCGTTCCGAAAGACTGCGACAGGTAACTTAAGCAGCGGGTACCGCTTCGGCAGCAGGGGCGTTCGCGAGAAGCTTCTCTACACGATCGGAGAGCTGAGCTCCCTTGCTGGTCCAGTAGTCAATCCGGTCGCGCTTGAAATCGACAGTGGCAGGATTGGTGCGGGGATTATAGGTGCCGACCACTTCGATGGAACGACCGTCGCGGGCTCGGTCCTTCTCTATAACAACGACGCGATAGTGGGGCTGCTTACGCGCTCCAACGCGCGACAGACGGATCATCAACACAAGAAAAGCCTCTCAGTACGTGTATTTTGGGTGAACCAGCATAGCCACCGAGTTCCCTCGGTAGGGCCCGATCACAGAACCCAACAACTAAGTATGGCGGAATTCTCCGAAATTCGCAACGGAAACGGGTGTAAAGTGCCTTGTGCCGCCCTGTTCCAAATTGAAACTTCGTACAAAGAAAAAACCGAGCACTGGTTACTTTGTGATGTAGACTCCTGTGTGAAAGGTATCTAGAACGTTACCGTCCAGAAAAGGTAAGGAAGGGGAGTTCATGGGGCAGTGGATGAAACTGAAGGAAGAAAATCCGGTCCGCACCGCGGTGCGGTTCCCCATGAAGCTTCCACTGCAGATCCAGACCCCGGATGGAGATCTCCATGCAGTGACGGAGAACATCTCGGCGAACGGACTGCTTTTTGTAAGCGATCATTTTCTGCAAGTTAACAGCAGAATCGAGTTCACCATCGTTATGCCAGCGGCGGTGATGGGATCTGCGACGGACGTAAAGATTCATTGTGTGGGTCGGGTAGTGCGGTGCTTCCAGCAGGACAATGCTATGAAGGCAGCGGCTGTGATTGATGAATATTTCCTAAAGGCTTGATCTTATGACTGTGGTCCATTTCGATCCTTCCCGGGATACAGAAGATAGTTTCGAAGACACCGAATCTCCTGGCGGTATTCGGGTCATCCTGGCAGATTCTCAGGCAATCTATCGCGTGGGCATGCGGAAAGTCTTTGCTCTGGAAGACGATATCCGCGTTGTGGCGCAGGTGGAGACGCTTGGGAACCTGTACGCCGCCCTCCAGCGCTATCCAACGGATGTGGTTCTGCTGGAAGGCCAGCTCATTGCCGGCACGGTGGATGCCATCCCTGAACTGGTTCGACGGGCTCCGGACGCGAAGCTGATCGTGCAGGTCACGGAGACGGACGAAACGAACACGGTCGAACTCTACCGGCGCGGAGTGCGCGGGGTAGTTCCGCGGTCGATATCCCCGGACCTTCTGGTGAAATGCGTTCGCAAGATCGCCGAAGGAGAGACCTGGATCGATAACCGTTCGATCAGCTGGGTGATCGAAGCTTACCGCGCCCAGGCATCAACTCTGACCGATCCGAAGGTTCAGCCGAAACTCTCCAAAAAAGAACTGGCAATCATCAGCTGTATCACCCGCGGGATGCGCAATAAAGAGATTGCCTATCAGATTGGCACGACCGAGCAGGTGATCAAGAACTACCTGCGGAAGGTCTATGACAAGCTGGGGGTATCCGATCGCCTGGAGCTCGCACTCTATTGTCTGCATCATGAGCTGCTGAAGAAGTATACGCAGGAGATCGACAGTGTCCTTCTGCCTCAGACAGAAGCGATGCAACCGCTGCGCGCGAAGATGTAACAACTACGGCAGATTCCGAGTATAGAAAAAGGGAGCCCCTTCGGGCTCCCTTTCGTTGCTCTCTGTCTCTACTGCTTGTCGATCTCTACATCGATTGAAAACTTTACTTCGTCGCCGATCACGGCGGTTGGGTAGGCAGAGGCGAAGTTGAAATCGCTGCGTTTCAACTTTCCTGTAGCAGAGAAGCCGCTACGGGTCTTTCCGTTCTTGTCGGTCTGAGGAGGAGCGGGGCCATCGAGATCGAGGGTCATCGTCTTGGTCACGCCGTTCAGCGTCAGTTCACCCGTCAGAGTGAGTTTTCCTCCAGCATTCGAGAGCGAGGTGGACTTGAAGGTGAGCTGCGGATATTTCTCAATGTCGAAGAATTTGGGTGATTTGAGGTCCTGATCGCGCTTCTCGTTATTGGTGTTTACAGAAGAAGTATCTGCGGTCGCCTGCACGGAGGATTTGGTGATGTCTTTTTCATCGTAGACGACCGTACCTTTGACGTTATTGATTGAACCATGAACGTTGGACACGCCCATGTGACGGATCTCGAAGTTGATGCTGGAGTGGGCAGGATCGATGCTCCACGTGGAAGTTTGGGCCTGGGCGCCCAGGCAACCCAGGGAAGCAAAGGCCAGAGCGAAGGCCATCAGAGATCGATTGCGCATACAGGAATTTCCTCTTTCGAATAGATAAAAGCGTACGACCTGGCTGATTACTTTCCCGCAGACACGCGGCAGATCTCCCTTATCTGCGGATTGTGTTCTGACTGTAACGAGGAGGGGAACTGTAACGCTACCAAAATCTTTGTTGAACCCCGGTTTTGACAAGATAGAGACATCGTCGGGGCTGGATGCTAGCATCTCGCGATATGGGTTTCCGGTCGGAACTAAGGTCTCTCACCTCGGCGCAGCGAAGCACCTTTACTGCCTGCTTTCTGGGCTGGACGCTCGATGCCTTCGACTTCTTCCTGCTCACAGTGTGTCTCAAGGCGATTGCGGCGGACTTCCATGTGGGGATCCCCAAGATCGCGGAGGCGATCTTCTGGACGCTGGTGATGCGTCCTCTGGGTGCGCTCATCTTCGGGCTTCTGGCAGAGAGGTATGGCAGACGACCGACGTTGACGATCAATATCATTGCGTTCTCGATCTTTGAACTGGCCTCTGCGTTTGCGCCCACCTTGTCTACCTTTCTGCTCTTCCGAGCCTTGTTTGGCATCGCTATGGGCGGGGAGTGGGGAGTCGGCGCTGCGCTGGCACTGGAGTCAATGCCGGCCAAGCGAAGGGGATTCTTCTCCGGGGTCTTGCAGGAAGGCTACGTCGTTGGAAACCTGCTCGCTGCGGCGCTGTACGGCTCACTCTTTCCTCATCTGCACGGGACGGGGATGCTGACGGGGTGGCGCGTAATGTTCATGATCGGCGCCCTGCCTGCTCTGCTGGCTTTCTACATGCAGTTCAAGGTTGAGGAGTCTCCGACATGGCTGGAAGCCGAAAGACGGCGGCGGCTCGAGGGAAAGAAGACCTCACAGATCAATCTGCGCCAGTTCCTTCAGTACCTGCCGACCTTCCTGTTCCTCGTAGCGTTGATGACTGCGTTCAACTCGTTCAGTCATGGAACACAGGATCTTTATCCGACACTCCTTGAGCGGGATCATGGCCTTGACCCTGGCCGAGTGGGACTTGTGGTGGTGATCAGCAACATTGGGGCGATGCTGGGAGGCATCGTCTGCGGTGCGCTGTCGGAGCGATGGGGACGGAAGCGAATGATCATCATCGCGGCGCTCTGCTCTATTCCGATGATTCCGCTCTGGGCGTGGTCTCATACAGTTCCGTTACTTGCACTGGGTGGATTCCTGATGCAGTTCACGGTGCAGGGTGCGTTCGGAGTGATACCAGCGCATCTGAATGAGCTTGCTCCGGGCCCGGTACGGGCGGTGTTTCCAGGTTTCACTTATCAGCTTGGGAATCTGGTCTCATCGAGGAACGGCGTCTTCCAGGCAAAGCTTGCGCAGCACTTCTCCGGCGGACCGCTCAACGTCGTGATGTCGTGGACCGTGGTCGTGGGAGCATTCGCGATCGCCATCATCACCGGGCTGGGACGTGAAGAGCGAGGGGAAGACTGGACCTTGGCGGAGGCGAAGGCACTCCGCAAGGAGAATGCTCCGCGATAGATGAACGGTTTTCTACTTCACCAGCGATGATTGTCATTATGCTGGAGCCCGCCTGAAGACTGAAATTGTATTCTTTGTGATCGGGAAAACCATGATTCGGAGTGATCTATGGACATCGGCAAACCTGGCATGGACATTCCGATGGAGGGACTAACTGCAGCAACTCCATATCTGATCGAGCAGGACTACGGTGCCTATTCTGCGGATCAGCATGCGGTCTGGGCTGAACTGGTCGGACGTCGGATGCCGCAGTTACGAGATCACGCCTGCGCAGAATACCTCGACGGCTTAGAGAAGATAGGCCTCGATGATCGGCAGATTCCCGATCTTAAGGCAATCAGCGCGCGGCTTCGGCCTCTCACAGGCTGGAGTTCGACGCCGGTCAGCGGATTTCTGCCGCCGAGGGCATTCTTTGAGATGCTCAGCGCGAGGATGTTTCCCACCACCGCCTGGCTGCGAAGTCGAGATTCGCTTGACTACACGCCGATGCCCGATATCTTCCATGATGTCTTCGGGCATGTCCCCATGCATGCTCATTCTGTCTTCGCCGACTTTCTGCAACATTACGGGCGCATGTGCGCAGCTTTGATCGATCGTCCGGATGCGCTGGAACGGATGGGGAGAATCTTCTGGTTCACTGTTGAATTTGGAGTTATCCGGCAGGCTGGAGAACTCAAAGTCTATGGCAGTGGTCTCATCAGCTCCCATGGTGAGTGCACGCGTGTCCTTTCAGGCGACTGCGACGTAAGGAAATTCGATCTGGATGCCGTGATGAACCAGGAGGTGGATACAGGTGCGATGCAGCCGATTCTTTATGCAGTGGACTCTTTTGAAGAGATCTTCAATGCTGCCAAAGCGGCGGCGGCAGGGCTGGACTGAAGTAGTCTTGAGCAGCATCTAAGAGATGAGGAGATCGCACTCGTGAAGTTTGACATGGAAGAAGCGCGGCCGCGCGAGATCTACAACATGCTGATCGGATTGGTGGCTCCCAGGCCGATTGCCCTCATCACAACGATGGAAGAGAACGGTACTCTGAATGCAGCGCCGTTCAGTGCCTACAACTATCTCTGCACCGACCCGCCTATCGTAGGAATCGGGGTAGCCAATCGTTCTGCAGATGAGATTGTGCCGAAGGATACTGCACGGAATATCCGACGATCTGGAGAGTTCGTTATCAATGTCGTTACCGAGGATATTGCCGAGCAGATGAATATCTGCGCCACCGACTTTCCACCAGGGATTTCGGAGGTTGAGATGGCTAATCTGGAGACGGCTCCATCGGCAGTTGTAAAGGTACCCAGGATTGCAAGCGCGCATGCCGCGCTTGAGTGCCGGGAGCATACGACATTAGAGATCGGGCGATCGCGCATCGTCCTTGGTCGAGTCGTGTCCATCTACGTGGAAGACCAGTTCGTCGACCCGGCCGGTCCCTACATCCGTTCTGAACAACTGCACGCCATCGGGCGCATGAATGGCCTCGGTTCGTATGTGAGAACTCGTGACAGCTTCCTCAACATTCCCCGCATTCCCTACGAACAGTGGAAGAACAAGCCCAGATAGGCCGTGAGGATCGTGTATTAGGAAAGGTATTCGCGCAGCCACGGGTCTTCGGAGTGGACCAGCTCGTGCGTGGTTCCATCGAAGACGATCTTCCCTTCGTTCAGTACCAGGAATTTCGTGCCTTCGTCGACGCCGCCGTCTGGGATCGGCTGCATCTTGCCCGTCTCGGGATTGAAGCGGTTCATGGCGAGCGTGAATGCGTCCTGAAGACGGTGCGTGATCATCAAGGAAGTAGTGTGATTTACGTCGCGCTGTTTCATCACGAGTTCGATGATTGTCGTCGAAGTAATCGGGTCCAGCCCCCCGGTCGGGGAATCGTAGAGGATCAAGTCTGGCCGGGAGATGATGGCTCGGGCGATGGAGACTCGGCGCCTCATGCCCCCGGAGAGTTCGGACGGAAACTTGGTAACGGCCTGCTCGAGTTCTACGAACTTCAGTGCTTCGATCACCCGCTCGTGAGCCTCTTTCTCCGGCACATGCTCTTCGTGAAGACGATAGGCCACGTTGTCTTCCACGGACAGGGAGTCGAAGAGGGCGGATTCCTGGAAGACCATGCCTATCTTGCCCCTGAGCTTGAACAGCTCCTGTTCCGGCATAGAGCTGACCTCCTGGCCGAAGACCCGTATCGTCCCTGAGTCAGGGCGCAGAAGGCCATTGGTGAGCTTCATCAGGACAGATTTGCCACCTCCTGCGGGTCCGAGGATGATGCGTGTCTCTCCCTGAGCCACGGAGAAGGATATGTCGTCGAGGACCTTCTTGAGGTCGAAGGAGATGCTGACGTTCTCAAATGCAACGACTGGCGTTTGCGGGCTGGAGTCGGTAACCTTAGCGTCCTTGCCTGTCATGAGGTCTTCGGCCATCGTCACCCTACCTGCCGAAGATGCCAATCATCGCACGGCTGACAAGGAAGTCGACGACGATGATGAAGACCGAAGAGATGACCACGGCCTGGGTAGTGGATCGACCAACGCCCTGGGTTCCGCCTTTGGTGTTCATGCCGAAGTAGCACCCCACAGTCGCGATGATGAAGGCGGAAAAGATGGGTTTGGTCAGCCCCTGCACGACGTCTGCGTACTCCAGGGCACGGTAAGAGGCATGAAAGTAGGAGGAGGCATTAAGCCCAAGCAGGGTCACGCTGACCAGCGCACCACCGGCGATTCCGACCGCATCAGCGACGATGGTGAGGAAAAAGAGCATAAAGATCGTCGCGTAGAGCCGCGGAGTTACCAGTTTTCTGACCGGATCCGTGCCCAGCGCCCTCATGGCATCAATCTGCTCGGTTACCTTCATGGAGCCGATCTCTGAGGCCATTCCGGCTGCATTTCGCCCTGAGACCATCAGTCCGGTAAGTACCGGACCAAGTTCCTTCACCATCGACAGGGCCACAAGGTTGCCGGTCATGCTGATTGCACCGAAGGCTTTCAGCGAGGTGGCCGACTGGAGCGCCAGGACGCAACCGGTGAAAAAGCCGGTCAGCACGATGATCGGCATGGATCCCACGCCGATGGAGTCCATCTGGGTGTAGATGTCAGCCCAGTAGCGCGGGCGCGAAAAAAGTGCAGCAACCGCCTGCCAGGAAAGGATGGAGTACTCCTGGACGGCTGTGACCTTTTGTTTGGCGAAGTCCTCTGGAGAGACGAAAGGCATGTCTTATCTGTGGCTCAGAGTATCAGATGCGCGACTGGTGCGATGGGATTGCATCTGATAACAGAACAGATAAGGTAGGAAAAGGACCCCGCAGATGAGAAGATATTAAGCGATGGAACGTGAGATGATCGCGGCGGTTCTTTATGGCAAGGAAGACCTGCGGCTGGAGCAGATTGAGACTCCTCGGGCCGCGGCCGGAGAACTGGTCGTCCGGGTGGGGGCGGCGCTTACCTGCGGAACCGATTTAAAGGTATACCGGCGGGGATACCACGCGATGATGCTCAAGCCGCCTATTCCATTCGGGCATGAAGTAGCCGGTGTGGTCGCTGAAGTTGGCGAAGGTGTGACGAACTTCCGGGAAGGGGACCGCGTCGTCGCGCTGAACTCTGCGCCCTGCGACCGATGCTTCTTCTGCCTTCGCGGTCAGCAGAACCTCTGCGAGGATCTGCTTTTCAATAATGGTGCGTATGCAGAGTACATTCGCATTCCCGCCCGTATCGTTCAGAAGAATACTTTGCTGATTCCGGACGGCGTCCCGTTCGAATACGCTGCCCTGACGGAACCGCTGGCCTGTGTTGTTCGCGGCTTCGAGGAGACGGCAGCAACGCCGGGAGATTCGATGGTGGTGATCGGCGCCGGGCCGATCGGACTGATGTTCATGCACGTGGCGCAGCTCTCGGGAATAGAAGTGATCGCGGTTGTGAAGCGCGACGACCAGGTAGGTGCAGCGCGGCTCTTTGGAGCCTCCCATGTCGTCCAGACGACGGCCGTCGAAGACGTTGTGGTCGCGACGAGAGGACTAACCGGCGGAGGACGAGGCGCGGATTCCGTAATCGAGGCCGTTGCGACACCAACCAGCTGGGAATGGTCCGTCGACATGGTGCGCAAGGGAGGGGTAGTCAATTTCTTTGGAGGACCTCCCAGCGGCACCAGGGTCGAGATTGACACCAACCGCATGCATTACGGCGATATCACGCTCAAAGCGAGCTTTCACCATACGCCGGCGACCTGTCGCACTGCCTTCGACCTGATCACAAGTGGTCGTTTCCACTGTGCAGAAGCTATCACCGACCGGGTGGGGCTGGATAAGGTGCCGGAGCTCTTCTCGCGCATGTTGACACGTACCGGTGGATCGCGGGAGATCAAGACGGCGGTCTTCCCCGAAGGAGCGCCGCGGTGAGCGAGTTGAGCACCACAGAACATGCACTGCTGGGAGCACCACACCAATATCTGACACCTCTGAACAGGCCAACCCTGGAGGAGTCTCTCGCCTGGTGCAGTGAACTGACGCGCAGCCACTATGAAAACTTCCATGTGGCGACCATCTTTGTGCCGAAGCACGCGCGGCAGCACTTCGACAATATTTACGCCTACTGCCGGGTGGCGGACGATCTGGGTGATGAGGTGGCCGACCGTGCCGTCGCCCTGCGTCTGCTCGATGCCTGGGGATCAATGCTAGATGAATGTTACGACGCCCCTGAAAGGTCCATGCACCCGGTCTTCGTGGCGCTCCGGGAGACGATTCGCACGTGCGATCTTCCGCGTCAGCTCTTTCACGATCTTCTGATCGCGTTCCGCATGGACCAGGTGAAGACTGAGTATGAGACCTGGGACGAGCTGCTCGAGTACTCTCACTACTCTGCCAATCCGGTTGGACGACTCGTGCTTCTGGTGTGTGGTTATCGCGATGAGCCGACTGCATTGCTCTCCGATAAGGTCTGCACGGCGCTGCAGCTGGCAAACTTCTGGCAGGATGTCGTCGAAGACGAACAACGCGGCCGCCGCTATCTTCCGGCAGAGTCGATGGTGCGGTTCGATGTCGACGAGGGGCAGATCGCAGGACGCGTCTTCACTCCCGAGTTTGGTGCCATGATCCGGGATCTTGTCATAAGAACTCGCAAGATGCTTGCCGAGGGAGGCGAAATCACAGGCCATGTGGACCGCGAGCTGGCGGTTACGCTGAACCTCTTTCGCAAAGGCGGTGACGCCATACTCGACGGCATCGTCGCGCAGGACTATGACGTTCTGCGGGGGCGACCCGTGGTCTCCAAAGCGAAAAAACTGAGCCTTCTGGGCGGCTCGCTTCTGGAAAAGCTGCGTTCGAGGATGCTGCGGTGACACTTGCCGAGGCGTATGCGGCCTGCCGGGAGATTGCAAAGCGCGAGGCCAAAAACTTCTACTACTCCTTTCGCGTGCTTCCCCGGCACAAGAGCGATGCCATGTGTGCCGTGTATGCATTTATGCGTCGAGCCGACGATATCGCCGACGATGAATCCATGCCTATTGAACAACGCCGTCTGGTCATGGCGAACTGGGTCGACGAGTGGCGCCAGAGTCGCGACGGAGCAGCTACGCAGGATCCCGTCTTTCTCGCACTGAACGACTCTCAACGGCGCTTCCGTATCCCGGACCAGTTGCTGGAGGAGCTGGTGCAGGGAACCACCATGGATCTCGACCAGCAGCCCCCGGAGCCAGGACAGGTGCAGACCTACGCCACCTTCGATGAGCTCTATCGCTACTGCTATCTGGTTGCGTCCGTTGTAGGCCTGGTCTGTATCCGGATCTTCGGCTACAGCGATCCCCGTGCGGAGAAGCTCGCCGAAGAGACGGGAGTAGCTTTCCAGCTGACGAATATTCTGCGCGACGTTAAGGAAGATGCGGAGCGTGGTCGCATCTATCTGCCTTTGGACATGCTGCGCGAACACGGAATGTCAGCCGAGACCGTCATCGCGTTAGCGGCAGGAGCGCCACTCACGAGGGGCAACCGCCAGATGCTGTCACAATTGGCGGCGCAGGCCGAAAAATATTACCAATCCGCGGACAAGCTGCTCCCTCTGATTGACGCAGACGGAAGAGCCGCACTTTGGGTCCTCGTGGCGATTTATCACCGCTTGCTTGGCAAAATCCGCACTGCTGACGGAGATGTCTTCTCGCATCGCATCAGTGTTCCGACGGGCGAGAAGCTGTGGGTTCTAGGCCGCGGAGCCGCCATGTCGTTGACCAACCGGGTGCGGCGATGAGCCCGCTTCCACACAGTGACGTAATCGTCATTGGGGCGGGGCTGGCGGGTCTGTCAGCGGCGGCTGCTTTATCAAAGACCGGGGCACAGGTGAAGTTATTCGAGCGGCGGCCGTATATCGGAGGCCGCGCCTACTCCTACGATCACCCTGCGCTGGCAGAGACGATCGACTCGCAGCACGTAGTGCTGGGCTGCTGCACAAATCTGCTCGATCTCGCGCAGCAGACGGGCATGTCTGAGACGATCCGCTGGTATGACGAACTGATATTTCTGGAGCCGAACGGCAATCGCACTCCGCTGAAACCTGGCAGCCTCCCGGCCCCCATGCATCAGATGGCGAGTTTTCTCGGTGCTCCGATGCTCAGACTGGCGGACAAGGCCACTATTGCCACAGGACTCATGCAGTTTCTGCGCGGTTTCCCTCACGACGACTCCGAGAGCTTCGCCTCATGGCTGAAGCGTACCCGTCAAACCGACCGTGCCATCCGCCATTTTTGGGAACCGGTAGTCATAGGTGCGCTCAACGATACCTTCGAACGCTGCTCGCTCAAATATGCCGGCAAGGTATTCCACGAGTCCTTTTTGCGTTCTCCTGAAGCTGGAAGGCTCGGAGTGCCTGCGGCTCCTCTCAGTGATTTTTTTGCGCCCATTGCTTCGCTTGCTGTGCGCTCCGGTGTCGATCTTCGATTGAAGGCTGGTCTGGAGTCTCTCCAGCAGATGGCGGATGGCAGGTGGAGTCTTCAGGTGGCCGGAGAGACCCATACGGGCAACGCAGTGGTGCTTGCGTGCGACTTCAAGCAGACTCGAGCCCTTCTGAAATCGCTGCCTGCAGCGGAAGAAGAACACGTCAGGCTCGATGCCGCCTTCGACGCATTTGTCCCGGCTCCCATCACAACGGTTCACCTCTGGTTCGACCGCGACGTCACCGGGATGGACCACGCGGTTCTTCTCGATACCCGAATTCAGTGGGTCTTCACGAAGTCACGCATTCGCCGATGGCCTGAGAGCCGCGGAAGCTACTGTGAGCTTGTGATAAGTGCATCCTGGCCTGAACTGGAGATGGGAAGGGAAGAGATTCTCTCGTCCGCTCTCGCTGAGTTCGAGATGTTTTTCCCAGCCGTAAGGCAGGCAAAGCTGCTGAAGTCCGGGGTCCTCAAGGAGGCCCGTGCTACCTTCTCGGTCACTCCGGGTCTGGACCGCTATCGGTTGCAGCAGACTACCCAGTGGCCAGGACTCTTTCTCGCCGGGGATTGGACTGCAACCGAGTGGCCTTCGACGATGGAGGGAGCGGTGCGCAGCGGGAGGCTTGCCGCCGGTGCAGTGGTGGGAGACAGGATGAGATTCATGGCAGCTGAGCTTCCGGCGACGGGACTGATGAAGTTCCTTTAAGCGAAGTACAGCGCTCTAGCGGGAGATCAGGACCACGCCGACACAGACAAACAGGACCGCGAGCCAGCGTCGTCGGTCCACGTTCTCATGAAGGAACAGCTTCGCGGCGACAGCGTTTCCAACATAGGTCAGCGACGCGATGGCGGGGGCGGCCAGCGACAGGTCTACGATGGAAAGCGCATAAAGCATCGCAAAAAAATTCAGTGCCATGCACAAAGCACCCGCGAGGAAGACAGGGCTGGACAGAACGGCTCGAATCGCGCCGGGCAGGCCGCTTCTCTCACGTATCCGGTCCAGATCCCCAAGCTGGCGCATGGCGGCGGCGATCAGGACCTCGCCGACGACAGCAAGAGCGGCTACACCTCCGATTGCTGTCCATGCATGCAAAATGCTCGTTGTCTTGATCATCTTCCGGTTCCTGAGTCCATCAGGTTCAATTCAGGATGCTCTCCTTCATGCTCCGTTCGAGAAGGTCCCCCGGCGACAAAGCCAACCGCGCAGACGATCAGGGCAATGCCGGCCCAGCGGTACACAGAGAGGTGCTCGTGTAGCCAGAAGCGACTCAGTAAGGCGACAACAACATAGCCAAAGGCAGTCGCCGGCATGACAAATGTCAGGTCGGCCCAGGTCAGTGCTGTCATATAACTGGCAAAGAAACCGATAAGCAGCACAATGCCCGAGATGACGAACGGATTGAACAGCGCCTTCCAGAGCAAAGGGAGATGATGGAGATCTACTGCGCCGACCTGAGCCATTCCTCGAGACAGAAGAGTATCGCCCACCGAGGCGGTCAGCATGACCGCGATCAGGATCAGGTACTGGGATGGCTTGAGAGCATGCTTCATGCGAGAAGGTTGCCGCATGCATCTCAGGTGAGACGACAGGCAGTCTGAGTATCAGGGTATCAAATCGCTGCATGGCGCGCAGCCGTTGCGGGCTGTCACAGGTCTAGCAGAAGATCTCTTCGATAGCGGACGCGCGGTAGTCGAAGATGCGATCGAGCATACGTCGCACGAAGAGAGCCCTGGCTATAGTGCCGATCACTCCAAACGGCAGTTCGTAATCGACAATGTCCCTCATCTTCGTGCCGCCGGAGACAGTCTCGAACTCATGCCGATGATGCCAGAGGCGGTATGGTCCTTTCAGTTGGATGTCGACGAAGTGTGAGGAAGGCTCAAACTCCTGGATGAGGGTTCGCCAGCGCACTGGCAGGCCAGAGAGCTTCATCTTGTAATCGATGAGGGTTCCTGCCCTCATGGCAATCGGTTGCGGAGTGACGATCTCAAAATCAAGAAAGGGTGGAGTGATTCTTTGAAGATTCGCGGCCTCCGCAAAGAAGGCGAAGACACTCGCTTGATCGCGTGAAATCACCGTAGTTCGTTCGAGACGATAGACCATCCTACCCGCTTCTGGCGTCATTGTTGCATGTCACGAGCTCGCTCTCAGGGGGTGAGCAGGCCGAAGACTGCCACGCCGGTCGGAGTTCCAACATAGACCTTGCCGTTGATCACCATTGGAGTGATGAATTTGTTGCCGACTCCGAAGTTGTCGCGACCATTGGCTGCCTGGTTGCTGTTGTACAGCTCATGCGCAAGATTCGTTGCATCGTAGGCGTGGAGAACGGCCTGTCTGCTTGTGCTCGACTCCAGCGCCCAGACAATTCCATCCTGAAGTCCGTTGGCTGAGATGGTCGGCGTCGGGCCGGGGTGCGGAAAGATGGTAGCGGAGACACTTGAAGGCGTCGCCGACATTTTGGCATTGTTCAGCGGATATACCTTGAGCGCGTCATTGTCAGCGGAGAGATACAGGCTGCCATTGAAGTAGGCTGCTGAGGAGAACGAGTCACCGAGGTTCGCTCCCTGGATCTCCTGATAAATATTGTTATCCGCTGGATTGCTGGCGGGATTGAATTTGCCCAGGTTGTCGCGGTCAGCGAGGTAGATATTCCGGTCCTTACCAGCCCCTACGATCAGATGGTGGGCGATACCTTGAGAGACCTGGTCAGGCAGCAGCAGAGGTCCGCCAGAGCCCAGGTCGAGATCCTGAGACGACTCTGACAGCGTGTTATACATCGTGAAGTAGTCCGCTACCGTGAGTCGGCCGTTCACAACCGAGAGACGCAGCATCGAGTTGCCATAGTCTCCATGGGAGGGGAATCCATTGGCATCGAGAGCGGTATCGAAGGTTCCGTTGGCAATAAGGGCATAAATCGAGCCTGCGCTGTCCGCGGCCAGACCACTTCCACTCATCCAGATAGACCCCATGCTTCCATTCGGGGTCACATTCAGAAGCTGCGTCTGCTGCAACGTAGATTCGTCATACCCCATAATCCAGCCGGTATAAATACCTCTGTCGCAATGCGAGGTCCACCCGGTGTAGACAGTTCCGTTCAGCAGGAGGAGGGCGGCCCGTTCTGCATACTGGGACGGGTCGAAGATCACGTTCCCGCCTTGACTGTTCTGCCCGGTTCCGGGATAGGTCGCCGTTATCTCCGTCGGAGTTCGCGTGTCGGCACCGGTTGTGAGATCCACGGCATGGAAACGATGGTGATAACCACCGTTGGCGTCTTTACTGGTTACTACCAGAAAGATCGTTCCGTGAGCTCCCTGACCACGATCTATCACCGGCGTGGCGCTGATACCAATTTCGGGACTTATCTGCGAGCATCCATGATCGTCACTTGGAGTCTCACCGGCTCCAAGGAGAGAGGTTTGCCACAACCGGGTTCCATCATCCGCGTCGAAGGCATACAGGGTGCCATGCTCGGTTCCGACATAGAGCACGTTGTGCGACCTTCCACCGATTGTGAGGTTGGCAAGGTAGAGAGGCTGAGCATCGACTTTTCCGTCCGTACCGTAGAAGCCAGTCTTGCCGAAGTGCGACGAGTTGACGTTGGCGACAGTGAGAACGCTCTCTGCGGCGTTCAGCCCGCTCCTGCTTCGATCATAGTGGTAGGTGGTTACGTCGCTCAGGCTCGCCGCCGCGCCTTGCAGGTTGAGAGCGAACGTTGCATTGTGAGTCAGGCTGCCTGACGTACCGGTCAGGGTGACGGTAGACGCCTGGGCCGGTGCCGTTGGCGTAGCCGTCAACGACACGGTCTGCGAGACACCTGGTACGAGCGTCAGGGAGACGGGACTTGCGGATACACCCGCGGGAAGTCCGCTGATCGCCACCGCGACATTACCCGAAAATCCGGAGACTGGGTTTGCCGTTACCGCGATGGAGGATCCTGGAGCTCCAGCGATCACTGTGAGCGAGGAAGGCGCTACAGCGAGGGTAAAATCCGCCGGAGGTGGTGTGATGCTGACGTTTACCGATGAGCTGTGAGAGAGCGTTCCGGAGCTTCCGTTGAGGGTAAGGACCGCATTGCCTGCTGCAGCGGAGGAATCCGCTGCGATACTGAGATTCTGCGCGACACCTGGAGTCAGCGTCAGTGTAGCCGGAGAGACCGTTACACCTGAGGGAACACCGGAGACACTCACGGAAACATTTCCCATGAACCCGTTGGACGACCCTGCGTTCACACTGATCTGTTGCGGCGCGCTGCCCCGCGTCAGCGTGATCGTACCCGGAGTGGCGGCAATCGTGAAATCGGCAGTCGCTCCTGTTTTGCCGCTACTGCAGGAGATCGAGGCGAGAATAACTAACGTCGTCAGAGCTGCCGGGAACCACTTCGCGTATGAAACCATCTGAATCTCCGGGACCGGCTATGTTCCATCTCTGAGCGGAAGCCTCAATTTTCTTATCCTGAGGCAGTTAACTCACCCTACAACCTCACTTACACGCGATTGTCACGGGGGTGTCTCCTGGGCGTCAAATGGCTGTTGGCACAGGACGCTGCTTAAAAGCACAAGGGCCGGTGTTTAGACCGGCCCTGTTTAGGATGCCTGGAAGATCATGCCGAAAGGTCTGCGTCGGTGCAAAGAGCTGCGCCCGGCTTCTAAGGCTTTGTAACCTTGAGGTCGGTCACCGTTGCATCGGTGTTATGGGCGAAGCGAATCCCATAAACGCCGTCTGTCGATTTGAGCTTCCCGGGAGCCACGACCTCCGACTTCTCAAGAGTCTTGACGGTCGTTCCGTTGATGATGCAGGAAACCTTGTCGCCTTTAACCTGCATGGCGATCTCCTGAGTTACAGGCTCCCCCGGACCAGACGCCTTGTGCACGGCGTCATTGGCTTCGCGTCGCCCATTGAGTTGGAAGGGTTCCGGGCCGAATCCGCGTACGATGAAGTTTCCGTTCCCGTAGGCAGCGCAGTAGATATAGCTCTGATCAGCGGTGCCAAGGCCGTTGCCGGCGATGACGATGCCGTAGGGATGCGGGTGAGTGTTAAGGCTCATGAACTTGGGCTCGGTAAAGGTGGCCGAGACTGTGTAGTCGCCGCTGGCTGTGTTTTGGGGGTTCCAGTAGGTGACGGCCGGACCAGTGGTGACCTGCAGGGTTTTGCCATCGAGCGCGAGTTTATCGTCGGCCAAGGTTTGGCCGGCCTTTTCGGCGTCGGCGTCGATCTTGCCCTGCCAGCCGGGGGCGGTGATGCCCCCTCCAGCGACCTTGCGGTTGGTCTCGGGGGATTCCTGGGCGAGGAGCGGAGCGGCTGAGAGACAGACGAGAGAGACGGCGAAGACGCAACGGGACGCGAGAGACATGCCGGAATTCCTTTCAGAAAACGCTTTTGACGACGGACGTAGTATAGCCGTGACGAGGGCAGAGCGGCGGAGAGTTAAGGCGGTGCCCACTTTTTCGCGAATGGATCTATCGGTTGGCTTCGTACGTGGTCTGTAGCGGGAGGAAGATTGTGGCGGTGGTTCCGGAGTTCTCGCCAGCGGTGCTGCTGGCCAGCGTGATTCGGCCTCCGTGGCCTTCTACAAACTGCTTGGCGATGAAGAGACCAATGCCGGTTCCTATGGTCTTTCGCGTGGTGAAGAAGGCGTCAAAGATCTTCGACATGTGCTCGGGAGCGATTCCGGTTCCGGTGTCCGCGATGATGAGCAGGACGCCGGAATCAGGAGTGGTGGTGTCGCAGACCGTCAGGCTGAGGGTTCCACCATCCGACATGGCATAGATGGAATTAGTTATCAGATTCGAGATGACCTGCATAATCTCTCCACGGCGCATGACGACAGGCGTGGAGGATTGGAGATTCCCGCGAATCTCAATTCCCACCGACGAACAGCGGGGTTGATAAATCTCGATAGTTTGTTCCACGAGGTCAGTGAGAGAGGCAGGAGTGGCGGAGGCGTTATCGCGGTAATAGCCCAGGGTCTGGCGGGCGATATGGGAGACGCGGCTGAGCTCGCTCTCAGCAGTATCAAGATAGCCCAATCCTTCAGGATTGGTGATAGTGGGTCGTATGAGGTAGAGGAGATTGACGACAGCTTCGAGGGGATTGTTAATCTCATGGGCGATGGTGGCAGCCATGCGGCCAGTCGCGGCTATCTTTTCAGCCTGGAGAAGCGAGTGCTCGATGCGCTTGCGCGAGGAGATGTCGCGAAGAATCTTCGAGGCACCCACGATCTTGCCGTTCTCGTTGCGGATGGGAGAGACGGTGAGAGAGACGTCGAGCATCTCACCGGAGCGGGTACGTCGGATAGTCTCGAAGTGCTCGATCCGATTGCCGGCGCGAATATTGGAGAGGATGGTTGTCTCGTCACCGTGGAGATGTGTTGGTATGAGCGTGAGTATTGATTTGCCGATGATCTCATCGGGGCTGTAGCCGAGAATACGACTGGCGGCTTTGTTCCAGCTGGTAATGATGCCGTTGAGGTTTTTGCTGATGATGGCATCATCGGAGGACTCGACGATGGCGGCGAGTTCGCCGAGGCGTTCGGCGGCGATTCTCTGGGTCTGCTGAGCCTTCTGCAGATCTTCGATCTTGCGGTTCAGCTGTTCGCGCAGGCGCGCGTTTTCAATCGCGATGGCGGCCTGGGCGGCGAGCGCGGAGATGATGCGCTCGCTGCTCTCGGGAAAGACGTCCGTCTGCTCATGGCCGTACAAAAGGCCGCCCAGGACCTCGCCAGCCTGGTTCTTCACCGGCACGGCTAGATAACTGCGGACAGGGAGATGGCCTTGCGGCATGCCGTAGTGAGGCGCGTTGTGCCCATACCGGGGATCGGCAGTGATATCCGGGGAGCGGAGGATACCGGTTCCGCGAAAGGTAGGGGAAAAGACGTCGGTGTTCCGAGGCATGGGGAAGCTGGCGAAGTGAGAACGATCAACTCCGGAGAGAGTATAGAGCTGGTAGCTCTCACCTTTTTCGTCGACGGTGTTATAGAAGAAGGCACCGAAGGCTGCTCCCGAGAGCTCAAGGCCGGCGTCGGTGGTGGCTTGGACGATGGATTGGAGATCGTGACTGTTGCTGAGCCGAAGACCGATCTCGACTACGAGAGCTAACTTTCGCTCGTGGTCGCCGGACTTGTCTGTGCTACTGGGCCTGGAGCTTGCTTTTTGATCCTGAGGACTGGGCATTCGATCGGTAGCCTTTTGAAAAGATGGCCGTTCTCATCATAGATGCGTACGGCCCAAGCGAAAAGCATTCATTTGAAGGCGATGATCCGGGAACCAAAAGAAGTCGGCCGGGAGATCCCGGCCGACTTCGAATCGCTGAGACTACATTACGCATTCATGCTGACGGATTCCTGCGCTTTGAGGGCGTTCTCTTCCTTCTTGGCGCGGGCTGCCTTGTTGCGTTGTGCGCGGAGCTTCATGAAGCTCTTGGCTTCGACATAGAGACGTGGCACATCGCGGTTGACGATGGCCTTCCAGACCACGCGGGCCGCAGCCTTCGGACGGAAGTAGTATTCGTCGTAGAACTTGTGCACCATCTCCATGACGTACTCGGTGGGTAGGCCTGGGTACTCGATGTGCGCCATCTGGTGACCGCCGCCATCCTCCATCTTTTCGTTGGTGATGAAGTTGTTGCGCTTGGCGAAGTCGTAGAACTCGGTGCCGGGATAGGCGTGGGCGACAGAGACCTGGATGGTCTCGCAGTCGAGCGTCTTGGCGAAGTTGATGGTGTTGCGAATCGACTCCTTGGTCTCACCGGGCAGACCGAGAATGAAGTCGGCGTGAATGATGAGCCCGAGGTCGTGGCAATCCTTGACGAAGTCGCGTGCGCGCTCGACGGTGGCGCCCTTCTTGATGTTCTTGAGGATCTGCGGGTCGCCGGACTCGAAGCCAACGATGAGCAGGCGGCAGCCGGCCTCCTTCATAGCCTTGAGGGTATCGCGATCGGTGGTGACGCGCGAGGTGCAGGACCAGGTAATACCGAGGGGCTTGAGCTTGGCGCACAGCTCAATGGTGCGTGCCTTCTGGATGTTGAAGGTGTCGTCGTCGAAGAAGAACTCCTTGACCTCGGGGAAGTTCTCCTTGGCCCACTTCATCTCCGCGGCGACGTCGTCGGTAGACCGTTTACGCCAAGCGTGGCCTGAGAGTGTCTGTGGCCAAAGACAGAAGGTGCATTGTGCCGGGCAGCCGCGCGTCGAGTAGAGAGAGATGTAAGGATGCAGAAGGAACGGCACGTTGTAGCGGGTGACGTCCATGTCACGCTTGTAGATCTTGGTCGCCCAGGGCATCGCATCCAGGTCTTCGACCTGTGGGCGGTCAGGATTGTGTTGGATGACACCACTGGCATCTTTGTAGCTGATGCCGAGAATCTCGTTCAGAGGCTTGCCATTAGCGTATTCGACGACGGAAAAGTCGAACTCGCGGCGGCAGACGAAGTCGATGACATCACACTCGTTCAGAGCGCGGTCGGGGTCCGTTGTAACCGGTGGCCCCACAAAGGCGATGCGAATGGAGGGATTGACCTTTTTGATAGCCTGGGCAAGGGCATGATCTCCCGCCCAGCCTACGGTCGAGGTGAAGAGCACCAGGAACTGATAACCCTTGGCAATCTCGATGGTCTCTTCTGCGGAGACATGGTGGGGCGGGGCATCGAGCAGCTTTGATCCTTCAAGCATTCCGGCGGGATAGGCCAGCCAGACCGGGTACCAGTAGGATTCGATCTCGCGGGTCGCGGGCCAGCGGGAGCTGGCGCCGCCATCAAAGTTCTCAAAGGAGGGCGGGTTTAGAAACAGTGTCTTGAGCGGCATGATCTTACCGTTGATTTTACCATTCGGTAACCTGCCTGTGGAACCTGTTTCGCGGGTTCCTCCGCTGTTTACTGCTGACTCGAGGTCGCCGTAACCTGATTGTTATCATCGAAAAATACGAGCCAGTACTTGTCACGCAGAGGATAAAAGATCGAGCGGTAGATGAAGACATGATCACAGGTGGGGGTCACCAGGGTTCCGTAGGCGTCACAGTTCTTCTGTATCTCTCGCGGATCACCCATGATCCGGCGCACGTCCGACTCAGCGGATTTGGCCCGGAGAGCCGGAAAGTCAGTATCTACTCTTGAGTCTCGTACCAGCCCACCCGCCGTAACGACAAGAACGGTCACGACGATGATTGCGAGAATCCCCTTCCATCTCATTCCGATTTAGATGCAACGGGCGTCGGCAACTGGGAGGCCGACTTTAGCCAATTTTCCAGTTGTCCATTGGAACGCAGCAGGTTGATCTCGGTCTGGCGAAGCTGCAGGTCGGCGTCGAGGAAATCGAGATAACGCGCGCGCTCCTGAATGCGCGCGTTCTGCTCGTCCTTCGGGGTCACCGGCTGATTGCCGGGGCTGCCCTTGGTAAGCTGAACCCGGACGATATCGATCTGATTGAGCGCGAGTTCACGCTCAAGTCCCGCAATCTCTGTCCGCGCCTGGAGTTCCCCAATCGTATTGCTTTCCTTGCGCCGACCTTCCAGGAACTGGTTGCGAGCACGATCTGCTTCGTGCAGACTGCGGCGCGCCTCGGCCATGGACTCTCGCGCCCTGGCGTTCCGCGAATAGTCGAGCAGAGGCAACGTGAACTGCAGCCCCACCTGGAGATTGTTGTAATTGGTGAAGCTGCCCGGCCGGTAATAATCCTGGTAATTGTTGAAGCTGGCGAGGCGGCTGTACTGCACACCAAGACCGATCTGGGGCCGATGCATCTTGCGAGAGTCGCCAAAGGCAGTCTGCAGCCTGGACTGTGCTATGGAGTACGCACTCTGAATTGAGGCCGGAAGAACTGTGTCTTTAGGCGGCGTGGAGTCGAACGGCTCGAACGGGGGAATACTGGCATGGACTGTCGTCAGGCCATCCGCCGGCAGGTCGGTCAGATGGGCCAAATGCTCACGTTGGTTGCTGGCATCATCTTCCAGTTGCATCTTGCGCAGCCGCAGATTCGCCGCCGTCAGTTTGGCGCGGGTCAGATCGATCTTTGTGTCCTGCCCGGCGTCCAGTCGCTGCTGAACAATCTTCGTCAACTCGGCGGCGAAACCGGATTCCTCACTAGAGGCCTGAATGCGTTCGATATCCGCGTCAAGGGAGATATAGCTTGTGGCGGCATCTTCCATGATCTGCTGCCGAATATCGTTCAGATTGTGATTCGCTGCTTCCACACCTGCGCGAGCAGCCCGAACGTAGTTTTTCTGAGACTCATCGAAGAGAAGCGACTGGATGGTGATGTTGAAGAGCGATGGCGCACCGAAAGGAAAGCCATAGGTATAGCCGAGTCCCGAGCCGACGCTGAAGGTAGGGATATAAACATCCTTGGTCTCGGAAAGTACCGCGTGCGCCTTATCGACCTCTGCTTGTGCTGCCTGAACTCTGGGGCTGTTCTTCAAAGCCAGATCGATGGCTGTCGTAAACGAGATCTGGGCGGTGGCGGGAGTGGATGCCACGACGGCGCATGCTGCGGTGATGAGAAGACATCGTAATAGGGTCATGCGTCGGGAAAAACTCCTGCCATAGCCGTGTATCTCATCCTATCGCGCTCGCCTTCATGCGTTCTCCGCCGCTTTGCGGGCCGGAGCGAAGTCAGGCGCCAGTGCCAACGCTGCCGCATATTCTCGTTTAGCACCCGCCGTATCTCCGCGTCCCTTAAGAATATCTCCCAATTGCAGGTGCACTTTGAAGGCCGGGGCAGTATCTGTCTTGGCCGGAGAGGCGAGATATTCGCGAAGCGCCTTTTCTGCCAGATCGGGGCGACGGTGAATGTCGGTGAGGATACTCGCCACGTCCACCAGGGCAGCATCTCGAGCATGGTTGGCCTCCATGCTCGATTCGAGGGCCGCGGCCGCCTTGTCGGGTTCGTGCTGCTGCTGATAGAACTGTCCGAGATCGACCCACGCCTCCGCACTCTTATTTGCGGCAATCGCATTCTTGAACTCTGCTTCGGCTGTGGCAAGGTCGTTTCTCTTCTCAGCGATCAATGCCAGAATGCGATGCGCCTTTTGAGGCGACAGGGGCATCATCTTCGGGACCAGCGCTGCAGCTTTATCTACGCCACCACCCACAATGGCAGGTGCAGCCACATAAAACTGCCCAAGATCGCTCATCGCCTGCACGTTCGTCGGGTCCAGCTCCACGGCTCGTTCGAAGGCGACATGGACCTTTTTTGCGACCACAAACGCGCTCAACATATTGATTTGGGACGCCTTCATTCCATAAGACCGGCCCAGCCACATCTGGAAATCGCTGTTATCAGGGTCGTCCTGTACTGCATGCTCGCACTCGTTTACGGCACGGTCAGCCATATCCTGCGCATAGTACACACGGCACAACAGAGCGTGCGCGAGTCCATCCTTGGGGTGGGCAGAGAGCGTTCCGCGCAAAATTGTAACCGCATCTTGCACTCGCCCCTGTTTGAGCAGCGTGTCTGCCTGGCTCGTATCTGCGACAGCCGTGGCCGTTGCAGCGAGAGCCAGGATCATCAGGAGTGCAGATCGTCCAAGATGTTTGTATAACGAGGTAAACATAGCCTATTCGACGATCTTGACGGCAAGACCGTTCGAAAGATCACGGTTACTGGTCGCATTCAGCGCTACAGTGTCTTTTTCGGTAAGGCCGCTGAGGATCTCCACGCGCGTCAGATTGAGCAGGCCGACCTGGACGGGAGTCCGCACCAGTTTGCCCTGCACCACACGATAGACATAGTCGCTCGTTCCTTCGGTGTGCAGTGCCTCACGGGGAACGCTCAACACGTTGAACCGTTGCGAAACAGTCACGCTGACGTTGACGTTAACGTTAGGGAGAAGATCTTCCTGTGCATCATCCACCGTAATGATGCACTCTCCGACATTTCGAGTCCCGTAGGTAATTACCGTCGAGGGAGCTCGGCTGATATGTCCATGCCAGACCTGGTTCTGCTTTGCATCCCAGATGATCTTGACCGCCTGGCCTACTGCCAGCTTGCCGATCTCTGGCTCGTCGAAGTAAGCCCGTACCTGAATGCGCCTAAGGTCGGCAACATCCATCAGGCTCTCTCCGGCATTTACGAAGTCGTAAGCCGAAACCGGAATCGAGTAAACGGTCCCGGCGATCGGAGTCCGAATGTTGTCATTCCCATACGTGCTCTCTGCCGCGGCTACTGAGGCTTGAGCATCCTTGACCTGCGCCTGAACCTTGCTCCTATCTGTTGAGCTGTAGCGATTTGTCTGTCGCTGCTGGATGCTCTTGAGCGTCGCATTGGCAGACTCAAGCCGCTGCTCCGCAGCGGTTACTTCGCTCGCCGAAGCCGCACCCTTCTGTTGCAGCTCGCGCAACGCGGAGAGGCTGCGTTCCGCCTGATCCTTCTGCTGCTGGGCGCGGCTGAGATCGGAGGCCATGGATAGCCTCTCTTCCTGGGTGCCGCCTTGCTGAAGATCGTGTAGCGTCGCTTGGGCGCTGCTCAGGCTCGCCTTTGCTGTCGCCAGACGAGAGACTGCATCCGAGTCCTGCATCTTCAGTAGAAGGTCGCCTTTCTTGACCTTCTGGCCCACATGAACGTAGATCTTTTCGACTACTCCAGGCCCTTGTGCATGAGCCCGGAATGGCTCGATCGGTTCTACTCGTCCGTTGGTGGGAATCGTGCTGATCAGATTTTGATGGGTGACCGCCGCCGCGCGAATCTCGACCACGTCGCCGGTAACCATGCGTATTCCCATGACCCCAACAAAAACGAGTGCAACGATGATTCCCGCTAGCGCGTAAGGATTGAGCCGTCTTGTCTCTGTCGTCGGCATTGCGAAAGGTCAGTATATAAGACGTCTCTCCGCCTAAGACGATGCATAGGAATTACTTCTGGCGGGCGAACCACGGCGCATACCGCGTTCAGTGTGTTTCTAAACTGCCGAAGCACGCCTGAGATCGACTAACTCCAGCTCAATTCCGCTATACCAGGCGCTGCTCTTGTGCCGAACGCGATAGGCGATGTCCACCATCGCTCCCGCGCCGAGCTCCAGCTCTTTGCAGATATCGGCCCACATTATGCCCGCCCGGCTCCAACCCAGTGCGCTGAGCCGCACAGTGTCCACGGAGATCTCCAGACAGACATGTCGCTCCTTCAGGATGCGGACCTCCGAGGCTAGCTTTACCGCTCGGCTTACGAATACAGGTTCACCGTGCCCGTTGCCAAACGGGGCGCATCGCTCTATCCAATCGTAGAACCGCATATCCAAGTCGGCTAAGGGGACCTCAGCGTCATACTTGAGAGGTGGAGTGAGCATATCTTGCAGAAGCGACACCGCGCTGTGACGTTCGATCCTCTCCCGCAGCAACGAGACATGATCGGAAGGTAAGGAGAAGCCGACTGCATGGGCGTGGCCACCGAAGCGCGTGAATAGAGAACCGTCTTCCTGATGTATCTCGGTCAACGCATTCAGTAGATGGTACCCGGAGATCGATCGACCTGAACCATGAGCCTCACCCGCCTCATGGCTCAGAACCAGCGCGGGGCGTCCGGTTCGATCTACGATTCGTGAGGCAAGAATACCGAGTACTCCCCGATGCCACGCAGGATCGTCCATGACGAAACACACAGAAGGGAAGCGGCCGTCATTGTCCCGCAACGCTGCCAGCCGTTCCTCAATCTCTTCAAGAGCGCTGGCCTCCGTTGCCTTGCGATCGTCATTCAGGCGGTTCAGTTTCGCCGCCAGCTCACGTGCCTGGAACGGATCCCGTGTCAGGAACAGATCTACGACGTCACTCGCCACATCCATGCGGCCGGCCGCGTTGATGCGCGGAGCGATTCGGAATGCCACCTCTGTCGCCGTGGGCGGCCGGTCGGTTGGGATCTGAGCTACCTCCATCAAGGCGCGAAGTCCGGGCTGAACCGGATTGCTGAGTTCTCTCAGTCCGATCGCTGCCAGGATGCGATTCTCGCCTTCGAGTGGCACGGCGTCGGCGATCGTAGCAATCGCTACCAGCTTCAGAAAAGACGGAACCAGTGTCTGTTCAAGGCGCTCGCGCTCTGCGTCACTGATGCAGCCAGCTCGCAGGATCGCATGGGCCAGCTTAAAGGCCACCGCTGCACCGCAAAGAGATTTGAACGGATAACTGCAGCCTGCCTGCGCCGGGTTCACGACCGCGAGCGCATCCGGTATCCCACGATCATCGTCGGGAAGGTGATGGTCGGTCACGATCAGATCGAGGCCGAGGGCTTTCGCCTCCTCCGCTGCCGCAAAGGCGCGAATCCCTGTATCCACGCTGATCACCAGACGGATCCCGGAAACCGCAGCATTCGCCAGGATGCTGCTCCGCATCCCGTATCCCTCACGAATGCGATGCGGAACGTGGTATTGCACAAGCGCCGGGGTCTCTTTAGGGGCACTGCGCTCGATGGCGGTCTTCAGCAGGACCGTTGCAGTGGTGCCGTCGACGTCGTAATCGCCGTAGATGAGGATAGGCTCGGAATGCTGCACGGCCTGACGTATGCGGGCGACGGCCCGCTCCATTCCCAGCATCTGCAACGGATCGGTTAGGTCGGTTAGGGAAGGGGAGAAGAATCTGCGAACGTCTTCCGGCTTCGTGATTCCCCGCGACACCAGGAGATGTGCGATGGCCGGAGGGCACCCAGTCTGAGAGATCACATCCTGGATAGCGACTTCGTCGGCGACTTCCGTCAGCCACACCCGTTCTTTCTTACATTCGCTGGTGACCAACCTTGATCTGCCTCGTTCAGTCTTCGTTCTCGCTGTCGTCGACGACGATACTTCCCAGATCCGTCACCGTCTCCATCAGGTCCTGAAACCGGTCATACCACTCGGTCGCGATCTCGCAGAGAAACATGACACCCTGGCACGGAAACCCGAGCTGCAGATAGCCGATCTTGCCTACATGCCGCAGCAGCCGCTCCGCATCATCGACCTCGGGCGACTCATCGTCCGGATACATCTGGTCGCGTATCTCTTCAATCAACGCGGCGATATCCGCTTTCTCAAGTACAGCCTCGCTCATCGTTAGAAATGGCGCTTCAGAGGCCTTCGCCAGCTCCACGAAGTCCTTCCATGCATCGGGACCGTCTTCTTCAAACAGGACCGAGGGGATATCGTCGGAGACATAGCCGTTCATTCTGCGCATACCGTGACCCGCAATGAAGGCCACCATGTCGTCTTTGAGCGAGATGAGATTATCAGGATGCATCGAAAGGCTATTGTCTCAAAAACGAGGTCCACAGGATAAAGTTTTAGCGTTCGCGCCTGTGCATCCTTCCTGATCTCAAAGAATCCAACAGAGATGCCGCTTTTCGAACACCATCTTTTTATCTGCACCAACGAGCGCGACAGCTCCGCCTCCCGTCCAAGTTGCCTTCCCAGCGGAAGCAAGAAGCTCAAGTCGGCCTTCAAAGATGCCATCAAGGACGCTGGCCTGAAGCATCAGGTCCGTGCCAATGAGTCGGGATGTCTGGATCAGTGCGAGCATAGTCCTGTTGTGGTTGTTTATCCCGAGGCAGTCTGGTACGGCAATGTTCACGCGCGCGATGCCAGTGAGATCGTTCAGGAGCATCTCGTCAATGGTCGTCCCGTAGAGCGCCTGCGCCTTCCTGAGTCCTGCATCAACAGTGATGGCTGTCCCCACCGCAAGTAGAACAACTCATGCTGTCTCACCTATATCCAGCGTGTTATATTCGACTTTAATTCGATGATTTTCTCTAAAGATTACGTAGGCTATCTCGCGCGCCAGACTGTGAAACATCTCATCGCGGAAAAGATGATCCAGACTGAAAAACCGGCCCTTCTCGACGAGCGTGTCTCGACGGCTATGATCGAGGAGCTCGCCCTGGAAGACCGGATCAATGATGAGGTCCGGGTCATCCTCGAGGCGTTCCAGGAAGATATGCGAAAAACCGGGGCAAGCTATCCGGAGATGTTCAAGAAGGTCAAGAACGAACTGGCGCGTAAGTATAAGGCGGTGCTGTGAGAATCTCCCGCGACAAAGTCAACAAACTGGCCCACACCGTGGCAGACACTCTGGCGGAGATTCCCGAGTGCGATTTCCTTGAGGATCGCAATACGATTCGTCAGGAGGCGCGAAAAGCGCTCGAGAAGCTGCTGACTGAGGAGACCCGGATCGACGCTGCCGCACGCCAGAAGATCGCCTCGCAGCGGAAGATCATTCTTGAGGGTTCCCAAGAGTGGGACATCCTCTATCGCAAGTACTACAACGACGAGGTCAAGAAACTCGGTCTGTAGTGGGGTTCTTCGCTTTTGCGATTCATTCATTTTGAGATATACTCTGTAACTGAGCTGGAGAGAAAATCCTCCTGTAAATGTTTATCTGGCGTTATGGTGTAACTGGTTAACACGTCGCCCTCTCAAGGCGAAGAGTCCGGGTTCGAGCCCCGGTAACGCTACCAAGCTCTTCCCAAACAGAAGCCTTGGCGCCATGGTGTAACTGGTTAACACGCGGCCCTTTCAAGGCTGAGAGTACGGGTTCGATCCCCGTTGGCGCTACCAAATCAAAAGTCCAATCAGATTCAGAACAGTCGAGGACTGCGGGCATATGACACCGCAGCAGTTATCTACTTCCCAGGATAGTAGCGCGCCAGCTATCTAGATTTGAGCTTCAACGAAAACGCATCAGAATTTCTTCCCATAGACGTTCGAGTGGTGTAGTCTATCCCCATAGACGTTCGAGTGGAGAACAATATGCCCGTGGCACGATCGAAGAAGACATCTGAAGCGGAGATGCTTCAGGGAACCCTGGACATGCTCATTCTCAAAACTCTGGTGATGGGCCCCGCACACGGACATACCATCGCGCACATCATTGAGCACACCTCTGAGGACGTATTGCAGGTGGAACAGGGCTCGCTTTATCCCGCGCTGCACCGGCTGGAGGACCGCGGCTGGTTATCGTCCTACTGGGGAGCCAGCGAGAACAATCGTAAGGCGAAATTCTACGAATTGACGATAGCGGGAAAGAAGCAGCTTACCGTCGAGACTCGTCGCTGGCAGCAGCTTGCACGTGCAATCGGCCTGGTAATGGGAGCGTGATGATGAGAATTCCGCGATTTTTCCGCCGACGCCGCCGTGATGAAGACTTGAGACGCGAGATCGAACAGCATCTGGCACTCGAGCAGGAGCTTAACCTCGCCTGTGGTCTCAGCTCCGCGGACGCAAAACGATTGGCATACATCAAGTTCGGTTCGCGTCAGAAAGTGTTCGAAAACACGTGGCGCAATAACAGTTTCGTGTCCGTCGAAAAGATCATCCGCGATCTCCGCTATGCCTTCCGCACGCTGCGGCGTTCGCCTGGTTACACGTTGATGGCCATCCTCACCCTTGCTCTCGGCATCGGTGCTAACACGGCGATCTTCACTGTCATCGACGGTGTTCTGCTTCGCCCCCTTCCGTATGGAAATCCGCAGCAGATCATGCGTCTTCGACAGACGGCGACGCTCGTGGGCCGTGATTCCATCGACTTCTCCGTCCAGGAAGTTGCGGATTATCGGCAGCAGTCACGCGCATTCTCCGATCTGGCTGAGTATCACTCCATGACGTTCACTCTCCTGGGAACGAAGGTGCCGGAGCGCGTCGTGACCGGCGTGGTTTCGGCGAATTACTTCAAGGTGCTCGATGTGAAGCCTGTATTAGGACGGCTCATAACTCCGGCGGACGAGACCCTGAACGCTGCTCCCGTGCTCGTGCTCAGCTATGACTACTGGGTAAAAGAGTTCGGAGCGGATCCTAAAATCCTTGGTCGTCCTTTCACGATGAACGATCGAGTTCACACAGTGATAGGAGTGCTTGCGCCTGTTCCCGGGTATCCCGACGCGAACGATGTCTACATGCCCACCACTTCATGCCCCTTCCGCTCCGATCCGCGAATGATTGCCAACCGCGATTCGAGAATGTTGACAATTCTGGCGAGGCTGAAACCCGGAGTCACTGCAACTCAGGCCCAAAACGATCTCGCGACCATCTACCACCGCCTCGAGCATGCCTATCCCAAGTCGTATCCTGCCGGCGCTGGAATGGCACTTACGGTGATTCCGGTCCAGAATGAGTTGACCCATGCCGCACGCCCGACGTTCCTGATGCTCCTGGCGGCAGCAGGGCTCGTGCTCCTTCTTGCATGCGCCAACCTAGCAAATCTTGGTCTTTCCCGGCAGCTTCAACGAGCGCGGGAGACGGCGGTTCGGCTCGCAGCCGGAGCGAGCGCAATGGATATCTTCCGCCAGACGATGATAGAGAACCTTGTCGTTGCGTTCGCCGGGGGTGTACTTGGATTAGGGATGGCCGCCGCTGGAGTCAGGTTGCTGGTCGCGTATGCCGCGCGCATGACTCCGCTGTCCAGCGAGATTCATCTCGATGGACGGGTCCTCCTGTTTGGACTGGTTACGTCACTGCTAACTGGTATCCTCTTCGGATCTCTACCTGCCATGGTTGCCGCACGCAGCAAACTTGGAATCCTCGCGGGTTCCGCCGAGAAGACTGCCGGAAGCGAGACTGGGTCGAGGACCCGGGAGATCCTTGTCGCCGCTCAGGTGGCCTTCTCCTTTGTGTTGCTTGTCTGCGCTGGGCTGATGATGCGCAGCCTGTACAACCTGCTCTCAGTCGATCCAGGCTTCAAGACAGCAAACGTCCTTTCCATGAACATCAGTCTCAACTGGACGAAATACGATCAGCTGACCAAGCAGAATACTTTCTTCCATCAGATTGTTGAGCGTGCGCAGCAGATTCCCGGAACAGAAGCTGTCGCGATGAGCACCAGCGTTCCACTCAACAGCGATCGCAGCGGAATGAATGGTGCTGTGATCATTGAAGGCCGTCCGGTGCGCGCCGGAGAGATTCCGCCGCAGATAGATCATCAACTCATCACGCCGGACTACTTCCGTGTCTTAGGTACGCCCTTGTTGTCAGGGCGAACTTTCACCGACGCAGATACGATAGATGCCAGTCGCGTAGCGATCGTCAACGCGCAGATGGCGAAGCACTATTGGCCAGGCCAGGATTCACTTGGCCGCCACATCTCCACCGACGGCAAGACGTGGATCACCATCGTCGGCATCGTAAGCAACGTCCACCAGTACGGGCTCGATAAGAGCTTTGACGATGCCGTGTACTTTCCGCAGGCACAGACATTGTTCATGGGATCGCCCCACCTGCTGGTGCGCACCCGCGGTGAGCCCACGCGAATCTCCGGCCAGGTGGTCACAATTATCCAGCAGATCGATTCCGAGCAGCCTGTCAGTGACATTCGGACGCTGGATCAGCTTCGGAGCGCTCAGCTTGGAACTCCAAGGGTCACCTCGGCGCTGTTGGGAATCTTCGCAGGAGTCGCATTGTTCATCACGATTGTGGGAGTCACGGGCACGCTGGCTCTCAGTGTCTCTCAGCGAACGAAGGAGATCGGAATCCGCATCGCGCTCGGTGCCAGCAATCGCGAGATTCTCGTGAACGTACTGAGGCGCGGAATGTTTCCCGTTATGGCGGGAATTGTCCTGGGAGTATGCGCAGCAGTTTTTTCAACACGACTGCTTGCGACGATGCTCTTCGACGTGAAGCCCGATGATCTGGCCATATTGATCGGAATCGCAGTTCTGCTCGGAACCGCGGCTTCCATCGGATGTGTCATACCTGGCAGACAGGCCACAAAGATAGATCCCATGGTGGCACTCCGGGCGGAATAGGAACATCCATAATTATCAACTACTTACATTTGGAGGAGAGCGACCTGCAAAAATGTCTCTTTCCGCTAAGCGTGCAGGGCGTGGTGCCGAATTCTTGAGGTGCCTGTAGATCGCCTGAGATCCTCAGACTGACTCGGACTCTTGTGGAATTTCCTCTTCACAGGTGAGCGGGTCTGATACGGACTGAGCCTTCATAGCAGATTGGGAAGCGTGATTCGGTCTCCTTATCCGCTCCTCTCCCAGCGATATACTGGTAACGTGAGTAAGACCTTTTACATCGAAACCTTTGGCTGCCAGATGAACGCCCATGACTCTGAAAAGGTCATCGGCACTTTGGAACACGAAGGTTATACCCAGGTGTCGGACGAGACTGAGGCAGGCCTGATCCTCTACAATACCTGTTCCATCCGCGACAAGGCAGAGCAGAAGGTCTTCCACCGCCTGAACGAGTACAAACGCATGCAGGGCGAGGGAAAGAAGTTCGCCGTCATAGGCTGCGTGGCCCAGCAGGAGGGAGAGCGCATCTTCGATCGCGCGCCCTATGTCTCGATCGTCGCAGGCTCCGCTTCCTATCGCAATTTGCCGACCATGCTGGCGCGTCTGGAGGCAGGGGAGAGCCGCATCACCGGACTTGACGACCGCCAGACCGACCAGACCTTCGACACCGAGTTCACCGTTCGCTCCAATCCCCATCGGGGATATATCACCATCATCGAAGGGTGCGACAAGTTCTGCGCCTACTGCGTTGTTCCCTATACGCGCGGCAAGGAGCGTTCCCGCACCTCGGCTTCCGTACTGGTTGAGGCTGGCCGTATGGTCGAGCAGGGTTACACCGACATCCAACTGCTCGGTCAGAATGTGAACTCCTGGCGCGACCCCTCGGGCAAGCTTTCTTTCGCCGAGTTGCTCTCCGCCGTCGGCACCATACCGGGAATCAAGCGTGTCCGCTTTACCACCTCGCATCCTCGTGACTTCACGCGGGATATCGTCGAGGCAATCGACTCAACTCCGGCGCTTTGCGATCACGTCCATCTACCGGTTCAATCCGGGTCCTCCTCCGTGCTCCGCGCAATGTCGCGGGAATACACCCGGGACTGGTATCTCGAGCGGATGAGCTGGATACACGCGGCCAGCCGTGACATCTCGATTACCAGCGACATGATCGTGGGCTTCCCCGGCGAGACGGACGCTGACTTCGAGGAGACGATCACGCTGCTTGGTGCCGTCCGCTACGACGCTGTCTTCGCTTTCAAATTCTCTCCGCGGCCCAACACCCCGGCCGTCCACATCGCCGACAGTATCCCGGATGAGGTCAAGACGGAGCGTCTGCGCATCCTCAATGATCGCCAGCGTGAGATTCAGCGCGAGCACTACGCCCGTCATCTGGGCCAGACGGTCGAAGTAATGGTCGAAAGCTTCAACCCGGCGCGCGGGCAGGCGGTAGGTCGTTCCACCCAGAACAAGACCGTCAACTTCACCCTTGCGGACAGCATGCCGATGCCCACGATCGGGAGCTATCTCCCCATCCGCATCACTCGCACGATGCCCAACTGCCTTATTGGAGAGGCTGTTGCGGGTTCTGTGTCCTTCCAGGCTACCCGGCAGCCCCAACCCTTCGTCGTACTGAACTGATATGAGCTCTGTGGACACACAACCCGTTACCCATGCCCCTGAGGAAGTCGAGATGCAGATTCGCGGGCTCATGATGGATCCCGTCACCAATATGCCGATCATTGTCCTCAAGGACATTGCCAGCGACATGGTGCTCCCGATCTGGGTTGGGATCTTCGAGGCTAACGCCATCGCACTGGAGCTGGAAAAGACCGCAACACCGCGGCCCATGACCCACGACCTGATGCGGAACATGGCCCGCAATCTGAACGCCGAGGTGCGCAAAGTCGTCGTCTCCGAGCTTCGGGATGACACCTTCTATGCTGTCATCTGGCTCGACCAGGCGGGAGAGACGGTAGCCATGGATGCGCGGCCCTCCGACGCCATCGCTCTTGCTCTTCGTTGGGATTGCCCCATCTACGTCAACCGCGATGTTTTGGAGAACTCGCGCCAGGCTGCCAGCGGTAATCAGACGATCAACGCGGATGAGATGCGCCGCTGGCTTGAAAACCTGAATGACGACGAGATGGGCCGCTACAAGATGTAGTCTGCTTCCACTAGAGCTTCGCAAGGATCCAATTTGAGTCTCGTTCGAAATCTCAAAATTGCTGCGTTCCGGGGAATCACTGCGATCGAGGGGCGGCGATCTGTTCCTTCGGCCCGCCTCCGCGAGGTCGATAACTTTATCGTCTTCCAGCACGCTACCGCGCTTGGAACGGTTATCCACTCCACCCCGCTCTTCAGTGCGCTGCGGCACGCGGTTCCATCTGCCCACATCGCCGCGGTAGCCAGTGGCTTCTCGCTCGACGCCCTCAGGAACAATCCCGCCATCGACTCGGTGATCGAGACACCAAGTCCGCTAAAAGACCTCAAGTCTTCCATCCAGTCTATACGGCGGCAGTTTCCGTTTCACAACTCCAACTTCGTAAGTCTCTTTCCCTCCGGGAACGAGCGAACGGTAGTAACGCTTCAGGCCTTGTTTGGCGGGGCCTCGACGCGCGTAGGTTTCGCGGTCGAGCCTGCTCTGTTCCAGGTTCCATTGGCCTTCGATAGGACGACAAGCCAGATCGCAAACAACCTGCGCATCGTCGAGGCGCTCGGACATACCTCAATACACTTCGAGCCGAAGATCTTCTTCACCGAGCAGGACACTGCCGTCGTCGCAGAGTTGCTTGCAGATTCAGGAGTGGATCTGTCCCGGCCAATCGTCGTCTTCGTCACCCAGACCAGCGTGACGCAACGGAAGAGCTGGCGTCCTGAGCGCTTCCACGAGGCGGCCATCTACCTCAAAGAGCGCTACGGCGCCAATATCGTCTTCGTCGGAACCGCCTCAGAGTCGGCTGCCATCGATCAGTTGCGCAGCGGGCTTCCGTTCGCAACCAGCAATGTAGCGGGAAAGACAAATCTCTCCCAGCTTACTGCTCTCATGAGCCTTGCCACGGTGGGCCTCACCCTGGACACCGGGCCGCTCCATATTGGCCGCGCAGCGGGACTTCCCATGGTGGTCATCGCCCCTGCATGGTCTCCGCCGATTGAGTGGCTTCCGGTCGACAACGAACGATATCGTATCCTCAAGAATGCGGATATGCCCTCGGCTTCGCCCGACTACATCATCGACGAAGTAAGTGTTGCCGAAGTGCTATCCGCTCTCGACGATCTTCTCTCCAGCTATGCTGCAGAGAGACTTCAGCCTAGCGCTTTGAGAGTTCTTCGAGAAACGTAAAGAACTCGGGGAAGGAGATCGCCGCGGCTTCCGCCCCGTGGATCACATTCTCGCTGCTGGCGCGCAGTGCGGCGATGGCGAAGGCCATAGCAATGCGATGATCGCTACCCGAGTCGATCTCGGCACCGTGAAGCTGCTGGTTACCGGGCACAATCATTCCGTCCTCGAGCTCCGTAACCTCCGCGCCCATCGCTTTCAGATTCTTCACGATTAGCGCGATGCGGTCGGACTCCTTGATACGCAGCTCCTTGGCGTCGCGGATCACGACTCCATCCCGAGTGTACGGAGCAATCGCTGCGAGGACTGGCAGTTCGTCGATCAGTTGTGCAGAGAGCGCTCCAGTAATCTCGGCACCCCTCAGGCCATCTGTCGAGCGATTGACCTGGATGGTTCCAATCGTCTCGCCATGATGCTCTTCGACCATCAGGACCTTGATCTTGCCTCCGAGGGTCGTGATGACATCCAGAAGTGCAGCCCGTGTCGGGTTCATGCCAAGCGAGTCGAGGACAAGGTTTGAGTCGGGAAAGAGAAGTGCGGCGCAAAGAAAGAAGGCAGCCGACGAGATATCTCCGGGCACAGTCGCTTCGACGGCCTTCAGCTTCTGGCCGCCAGCGATGCTCAGGCGGTCTCCGGTGCGCGTAAGGGTGGCGCCAAACGCCTTCAGGGCGTGTTCAGAGTGATCACGCGTCCTGACTGCTTCTGAGAGACTTGTGGTGCCCTCGGCCTGCAGACCCGCGAACAGAACGGCAGTTTTGACCTGTGCGGAAGGGATAGGAGTTTCGAAATCGATGGCCTTCAGCGGTCCACCGTGAATCGTCATCGGGGCATGGCCGTCTACCAGATCGATGCGTGCTCCCATCGCAGACAGCGGCTTGCGGATGCGCTCCATCGGTCGCATGGTCAGCGAGTGATCGCCGATCATCGTAAAGACATGCGGATGGGGCGCTACCAGGCCGGCGAGCATGCGCATCGTGCTGCCGGAGTTGCCGCAGTCGAGATCCGCAGCGGGCTGCTGAAACGAACCCGCGACGCCTGTCACCTCAATGCTTGTGCCGTCCTTCTCAACCTTCGCTCCCAACGCTTCCATGCAGCTCAAGGTCGAATGCGGATCGGCGCCCGTCGAAAAATTGGAGAGCCGGGTCGTTCCTTCGGCGAGACCCGCCAGCATGCCATAACGATGCGAGATCGACTTGTCGCCGGGAACGGTGACAGAGCCCTGGAAGCTGCGCGCTGGGCGCACAATCTGAGTAGTTGATGCGTTCGACTGATCCATTGTGGAAGACATTATTTTTATCCTACCTTGTCTCCGGCAGGCTTGGAATCGATGGGCTTAAGACGAAGGCCTGTGGAGATCAGAGCGCGCGCAATACGACGAGAGTCTCGTCATCGAAGTGTTCCGTGCCCGACTGGAAATCCGACACCGCCTTCAGAATGGCGTTCACCATCGAAGCGGCTGTAGGTTGGCGTTGCGCCTTCAGCACCTTGGCCAGACGGTCGGTGCCGAACATGTCGCCGTTCGCATTTTCGGCGTCGGGGATGCCGTCCGAAAAGAAGACTACGAGATCGCCGGTGCGTGTAGAGATTGTGAACTCTTCGTACTGGACGTCTGGGAAAAGCCCGAGCGGAAAGCCTTCCGCCTTGATCGTCTTTACATCCACCGTGGTTCGCGAGCTGCTCGACAGCAGGGAGACGAAGAGCGGTTGTACCGAGCCTGCGTTTGCGATCTGGAGCGTCTGATTCGAATCGTCCCAGATCGCAACCAGCATGGTCACGTACTGGGAGTCGAGCCTGCGTTCCTGAAGCTGATCGTTCAGCGCCGAGAGTAGGGCCGCCGGAGACAGGTGCTGAGCCGCGAGCGAGCGCAGAATCCCGCTGACCAGAGCAGCGTAGAGCGCCGCAGGTGCTGCTTTGCCGCTCACGTCGCCGATGGCGATGGCGACGCGACCGTGGCCGTAATCGAGAAAGTCATAGATGTCGCCACCGATCGAGCGGGCGGCGCTGAACTGCGCGGCGAACTCGGCGCACTCCATCCTGGGAGGCTGCGGCGGCAGCAGGCGAAGCTGGACCTGGCGCGCCATCTCGAGGTCGCGCTCCATCCGCTGCTCCTCCTCGTGGATGCGCTGATAGAGTCGCGCGTTCGCGATGGAGATAGCCACCTGCGCGGCGAGCGTGGAAAGGGTGCGCTGGTGATCGTCGTTGTAGTAATTGACGCGCGTGTGTTCCAGATCGATGACGCCGATGACCTGGCCCTTGTAGATCAGCGGGACGGCCAGCTCGGAACGCGTCTCTGGATTGACGGCCACGTAGCGCGGATCTTTGCGGACGTCGGGAGAAAGAATCGACTCCCGGGCCTGGGCGGCAGATCCGATGATTCCTTCTCCGATGGCAACGGTGCGCTCCCGCTTGACCCGTTCGCCGTAGCGGGACGACAAGCGATGCTCAAACTGCTGCGTGCGCTCGTTCCAGAGGAGGATCGTGAACATCTGGTAATCGATGACGCGCTTCAGCAGTTGGCCGATCCGCTCGAGAAGATCGTCGAGATCGAGGATGCTGGTGATCTCGCGCGAGATCTCGTTCAGCACCGCAAGAGTCTGTGCCTGGCGCGAGACGCGTGTATAGAGCCGCGCATTTTCGACGGCGATGGCGACGCGCGACGCGACCAGTTCAAGCAGCCGCTGGTGTTCCGCGGTGAAGTAGGCCGGAATCTCGGATTCGATGTCGAAGACGCCGATCACGCGATTTTTCACGATCAGCGGGACGGCCAGCTCAGAGCGAACCTCCGGGTTCGCATTGATGTAGTGTTCCTCTTTCGTGACGTCGTCGATCCGCAGGGTTCTCCGCTGCAGGGCTGCCTGGCCTACGATGCCGCGGCCCATCTTGAGGCGTGTGCGCTCGATCTCGGGCGTGTGGCCGATCTGGAAGCGCATCCAGAGCTCCTGGGTTCGATCGTTGATCAGCAGGATCGCGAAGATCTTGTAGTCGATCACGGCGCGGACGAGATCGCCGACCCGATGCATCAGCGTGTTGAGATCGAGGGTGGTGTTGAGAGCGTCGGCCAGCGAATGGAGGAATTCGACCTGATGCACCGGGTCAACCCGGATATTCGAGGTCTGCGGAGCTTCGTCCGTCCGCGGCCGGTAGTCGCCCTCGAAGCTGCTGTCGAGTGCGACCTCATCGGGGGGCGCGGCGGAGGGTGAGGTTCCGCGTCGTTGTTTGTTGGCCGTAGACATGGGAAGAGCCGATGATACTACTGACGAGGCACTCGGGAGAGCAGTTTTCTCGCCCGGTGTGCCTTCCTTCTACTGGTTATTTCTTCAGTAACTGCCAGTCGAAGCAGGCGCGGCGCTTGCATCGCGACCGGCGAGTTCATTGACGATTTTAACGCTCGCACTGGCCCCGATCCGAGAGGCACCGGCGTACAGCATTGCGGAAGCATCTGCGAGCGAGCGGATTCCGCCCGAGGCTTTGACGCCAGCGCGGGAGCCTGCGACACCTCGCAGAAGGCTGATGTCGTCGACGGTGGCTCCTCCGGTCGAGAAGCCGGTGGAGGTCTTGAGGAAGTCGGCTCCAGCGGACAGAGCGAGCTCGGAGGCGCGAAGCTTCTCCTCGAAGTTGAGCAGGCAGGTCTCGAGGATCACCTTCACGATGGCTCCCCCTCCGTGGGCCAGTTCGACCACCCCGCGAATGTCCTGCTTGACTGCTTCGTAGTCGGCCGGAGTTGCGCTCTTGAGCAGACCGATGTTGAGGACCATGTCGATGTCGTGCGCACCCTGCTTGAGCACGCGGGCAGTCTGGTCGCGCTTGGAGGCGGGAAGCGTCGCGCCGAGGGGAAATCCGATGACGACGCCGACGGGGACGCCTGTTCCCTGGAGGGCGGCGGCGGCGGTTTGAACCCAGATGGGATTAACCATGGCGCAGGCGAAGCGGTGCTCGGCTGCCTCGTGGCAGAGCTGAAGGACCTGAGAACGGCTGGCGTCCGGCTTCAGGAGAGTGTGGTCGAGAAGACCGGCGAGATTCTGAGGAGAGGAGAGGGCCTGGGCTGCGAAAGCGTTGCGATCAAAGATTTCTGTGTCCGTGTGCGACAGGCTGCTCATGATTCTCCTTACCGTCCGTTCTAACGGCGCGGTCTGTTTCTATCACACGAGCCGAAAGGCTGGCTTGGTGGACCCTACCCCACCCGTGCATATATTGCGCAAATTCCTGAATACAAACCACTTATCTTTGGACCAAAAATGTAAATTCTTGAAACCAAAGGAATTACTTCTAAAGTATTGAAAACATTGCACTTGACTTCGTCTGGAAATCCAAAGAAATAAAGGCTCCCACCTACAAGTATACCAGCCGTACAAAGCTATTCGGCACTGACTATCTCTTTTGGAATCATGCGGTTGTGGGGTAAACGGGGTTGACAGGTGGAGGCGGAGGGCAGCGGCTGCGGGACCATGCCATAGCGAGGTCTTCTTTCATGAGCTGATACAGATCTTTTGCCTTCGCTTTGTCCGCGGTTCGGAGAATGGCCGAGGGATGGATGGTGGCGATGGTCTGATCGGCATAGCGTGTGGGAACGAAGCGGCCGTGGTCGCGCATAAGGGCGAAGGTGCCTCCCAGAAGAGTTTTGGCGGCGGTCGCCCCCATGCAGAGGATGACCTGGGGTTTGATTGCATGGATCTCCGCCTCAAGCCAAGGGCGGCAGGCGTTCACCTCGGACTGGGCAGGATTTTTATGGATTCGGAGCTTCCCGCGCTGAACGAACTTGAAGTGCTTGACGGCGTTGGTCATGTAGAGCTCTTCGCCGACGATACCGACCTCGTGGAAGGCCTGGCGAAGCAGCTCTCCCGCGGGGCCGACGAACGGGGCACCCAGTTGGTCTTCCTTGTCTCCGGGCTGCTCTCCCACAAGCATGAGCGTGGCAGAGGAGGGTCCGCGACCGCAGACGACCTGCGTCGCGTGACGGAAGAGGTCACAGCCCTGACAAGCGGGGAGCGCCTGATGAAGGACTGGGAGGGTTGGGATCTCCGGGATAAAGGGCTGGGCGCTGGGTGTGGCCTTCTGGCTCGCCATCATGGAGCCGACGCGGTTTTCGGCCCGGTTGATAAGGCCGGGAAGAACGTTGACCTCAGGCAGCGTGCTCCAGTATTTGACCGGCATGTGGGAGCGCATCGCCGATGGGTTGAGGCGCGCGGGATTGAAGATGTTGGAATAGTAGGTCCGCCAGAAGGCTTCGAGCTCATCTTCCGCTGGAGCCTGGCTGCGGTCAGCGCCTGGTCCGAAGCTGGCGGTACGGGATGCGGGATCCCACGAGACGGAGTTGTCGGGAGTGAGGATGCTCCAGCGCATCACGGAAAAGCGCTCGATGAAGAATGGCGCCGCCAGGGCAAGGATGCGATGCGCAGGTTTGTGCCAGGCGATGAAGTGCTCGCCTTGCTGATCTTCGATCCTGCGGAAGCGCACGAAGGCATGCATCTTGTGGAGATCGTGCCTGACCTGATGGACGATGGAACGAAGTTGTGCGACATCGGGATCGATGGAGATGTGAAGAAGATTCTTATCCGACTGCAGACGCCAGAGGACGCGATAGAGCAGGTTCCAGCGATGGGGTGAGCGGTGATGGGCAGCGACCGCTGCGTCGTCGAGAAAAGACCGGGGCACATGGGGTGGTGTCGTGGAGCTCGACGTGCCGGATGCTGGAGCGCGGTTGTGGGAGAGATGCAGGGAGCACGAAAGAGCAGAGCGTGCATCCTGAAACTCCACTGCATCGGGCGGCGTGGCGCACGCAAGCTGCTCACGGGCGAGATTTCGCCAAAGATCGAAGCCCGAGTCCTCAGGAGCCTGAGGATCGATTACGAGCGAGGTAAGGCAGGGCGCCATCATAGCTGTCCGTCCAGCGTGGAGTGGATGGTGGGAAGGTCGAGGCCGAGATCGAGAGACAGCTGCTGTGCGGGTGGTGGTTGAAGTGGTGGTGTGGCCCGGGGCACAGAGTCGGCGGTGATGACCCAGGGAGAGACGCTGTGCACGCTGACACGCAGCCGCCGCAGATCGTCGAGGGTCAGGCGGTGGTAGCGGCGGATATCGAGGATGCGATCGACGTTGCGGTAGCCAATTCCGGGGACGCGAAGAAGCGTCTCACGCGGTGCGGCGTTTACATCGATGGGGAAGGCTTCAGGATGACGGCGGGCCCACTGGGTCTTGGGATCGACGCTGAGGTCGAGGTGCGGGTCGGCGGGCGTGGTGATCTCAGCGGCCTTGAAGCCGTAGTGCCGTAGAAGCCAGTCTGCCTGATACAGGCGGTGTTCCCGAACCATGGGCGTCGCGGCCAGAGGAAGGCGGCGGTCAGCCTTTGGGTAGGGGCTGAAGCCGGTGTAGTAGATTCGCCGCAGGTGAAAGCTGGAATAGAGTGCGTCCGCGCGCTGAATGATCTCGTGGTCGGTCGTGTCGGTCGCACCGACGACCATCTGGGTGGACTGCCCGGCTGGGGCGAACTTGGGGGTGGAGCGGATGCGCCTGCGATCTTCGTCCATCTCGGTCTTCCGGGAGTGGATCTGGTTCATGGTGGTTTCGATGACGGCAGACTTTTTCTCGGGGGCCAGTTGAACGAGGTCCTGCTGGGTGGGCAGCTCGATGTTGGCGGAGAGACGGTCGGCATAGAGGCCAGCGGTCTCGATCAGCGAGGCCGAGCAGCCCGGGATGGCTTTGAGATGGATGTAGCCGCCGAAGTGGTGCGTCTCACGCAGCGAGCGCGCAACCTGGACGAGCTGCTCCATGGTGTAGTCGGGTGATTGGATGATCCCGGAGGAGAGAAAGAGTCCCTCGATGTAGTTGCGCTTGTAGAAGTCGAGAGTGAGGTTGACGATCTCGTCCACGCTGAAGCGGGCTCGAGGAATGTCTGATGAGGCGCGGTTGACGCAGAAGACGCAGTCGTAGGTACAGAAGTTGGTGAGAAGGATTTTGAGTAGGGAGACGCAGCGGCCGTCAGGCGTGTAGGAGTGGCAGATTCCCGTGCCATCGGTGTGGCCAACCCCTTTTCCGTTGCCAGCGCGTCTGACTCCCGAGGAGGCGCAGGAGGCGTCGTACTTTGCCGCATCGGCGAGGATTTCGAGTTTTTGCTGCGTGTTCAACGTCGCACTCGCTCCAGAGACAGTATAGCGAATAAAAAGCGAATATTGTTCTCTGACTCTGGGTTTGTCTCCTGTGGATTTGCCGTGACTCCTATCATCGTGCTGCAACATCAGATAGCTATATGGCGAAAGATAGAGAACTGAGGCTCTCGGTGCTGGACCAGTCGCCGGTGGCGGAGGGAACGGCTCCGGCACAGGCGTTACAGAACTCGATCGGGCTGGCGCGGTGGGTGGATAAGCTGGGTTACACGCGCTTCTGGATGTCGGAGCATCATGCGATGGATCTGCTGGCGTGTACGGCTCCGGAGATCATGCTGGCGCGGATTGGCGCGGAGACGCACCGTATCCGGATCGGGTCGGGCGGGATCATGCTGCCGCACTACACGCCGCTGAAGGTGGCCGAGGTCTTCAGGACGCTCTACGGGCTGTATCCGGAGAGGGTGGACTTGGGATTGGGCAGGGCTCCGGGTGGAGGTCCGATGGAGTCGCTGGCGCTTCGGCGCAGCCGCAAGGTAGCGATGGAGGACGACTTCCCGGACCAGGTGACGGAGCTGCTGGCGTTTCTCGAGGACGGCTTTCCGACGGGACATCCTTTTCTGAAGGTTAAGGCCATGCCTGCGCCGGTGCCGGAGGAGAGGTACGCCGGTCCCGCGGTGTGGATGCTGGGCTCGAGCATGTGGAGCTCGGCGGCGGCGGTGGAGTTCGAGCTGCCGTACTCGTTCGCGCACTTCTTTTCGCCGGTGAAGACGAGGGATGCGATTGAAGCCTACCTGAGACACTTCAGGCCGGGCCTGCGCCGTCAGAAGCCTGAGGCGACGGTGGCAGTGGGTGTGATCTGCGCGGACAGCCAGGAGGAGGCGGAGTTTCTTTCGGCGAGCGTGAAGCTGCTGCAGCAGAGGATCCGGATGGGAGAACGGAAGCCGGTGGCGACGCCGGAGGATGCGATACGAGAGCTGAGGATGAGGGGCGAGCTTCCGCTGGAGGAAGGGGAGTGGCCGCGGTACTTTGTGGGGACTCCGGCAGTGGTGCGGGAGAAGCTGGAGCAGATGGCGGGAGAACTGGGGATCGATGAGGTGATCGTGAATACGATTGTGTGGGACCAGGAGAAGCGGCTGAAGAGCTACGAGCTATTGGCAGCCGAGTTTGGCCTTGATGCGGAGACTGGGCTGGCTGAGTAAGGCCCTCCAGCTGCGGTTTTCACGAAGGTGTCGTGATCAGGAGGCCCTGTATTTCCGTGAGTGTCTGTGGTGTTCCGGGCGGAATACAGGAATCCTTCTCTGCGTTCAGGATGACGAATCGGAACAGTCTCCTTGCATGAGAACAGCTTTAGCTGCGATGGAGGAAGAAGAAGCGCATGAGGAAGAGGGTGGCGAGGATATACAGCATCCAGCTTGATCGCTTTGCCCGGCCTGTCAGTACTTCGAGTGCGGCGTAGCTGGTGAGGCCGAAGCTGAGACCGTCGGCGATGGACCAGGTGAGAGGAATGGTCGTCACGGTGAGGAAGGCGGGGATCGCGATGACGGGGTCCTTCCACTCGATCTGTCCGAGGCCTGTCACCATGAGGCCGCCGACGAGAATGAGTGCGGGGGCGGTAGCGAAGCTGGGGATGGCTCCTACAAGCGGTGCGATGAAGAGTGCGACGGCAAAGAGGAGGCCGGTGACGATGGCGGTCACCCCCGTGCGGCCACCTGCGGCTACGCCTGCGGAGGACTCGATGTAGCTGGTGACAGTGCTGGTTCCGGTGAGCGAGCCGACGATGGTTGCGGTGGCATCGGCGAAGAAGATGCGGTTGAGCCGGGGAATCTGGTGGTCGGGAGTCATCAGCCCGGCGCGCTCGGAGACGGCGACCAGAGTTCCGATGTTGTCGAAGAGGTCGACGAAGAAGAAGACGAAGACGATCTCCGCCGCGCCGATGCGAAGCGCACCGCGAAGGTCGAGGCGAAACGCGGTCTCTCCCAACGCAGCCAGATGGTAGGGAACGGGTGCCCAGTGGACCTGCCCGCAGGCGAGACCAGCTGCCATGGTTCCGAGGACGCCGATGAGCATGGCCGCGCGGACGCGGAGCACCTGCAGGACGGCGATCAGGATGAGACCGAAGAGCGCGAGCGCGGTTGTGGGGGTGTGGAGATTGCCGAGCGACACGGTGGTGGCGGGGTTGGGGACGATGATGCCGGCGTTACGGAATCCGATGAAGGCGATAAACAGGCCGATTCCGCCGGCGACCGCGGCGTGAAGCTGGTGGGGGATGGCGCTGACGAGCAGCTGGCGTATGCCGGTGAAGGTGAGAATGAGGAAGATGATTCCGGAGAGGAAGACTGCTCCGAGGGCGGTCTGCCAGGGTACGTGCATCGCCTTGACGACGGTGTAGGTGAAGTAGGCGTTGAGTCCCATGCCGGGTGCGAGGGCGAGCGGATAGTTTGCGAGCGCGCCCATGAGGATGCTTCCGAAGGCTGCACAGAGGCAGGTCGCCGCAGTGACGGCCGCGATGGGCATACCGGTTTCGTGAAGGATCGCTGGATTGACAAAGATGATGTAGGCCATGGTGATGAAGGTCGTCAGGCCTGCCAGGATCTCGGTTCGCCAGTCGGTGCCTCGCGCCTGAAAGCCGAAGTACTGTTCCAGTTTTAAGCGCATTCGCCTCGGTAGCCCCGTGAATGGAATGGAATGAAAAGGGTCGCCTTCAAGGATACGTGAGAGACACGGTGTAAGCTCGAAGCAGTCGCGAAGACTGATCGAGCTGGAGACGGATGCCTGCTTACGAGTTTGCGTTAATTGTCTTTTTCATCTCTACCACTGCCGGACTTGTAGGATCTTTGACGGGGCTCGGAGGCGGCGTGATCGTGACGCCGGCTCTTACGCTGCTGTTAGGCGTGGATATTCGCTATGCGATCGGTGCGAGCCTTGTCTCCGTAATCGCCACCTCATCGGGCGCGGCCGCAGCGTATGTGCGTGACGGGCTTTCGAACATCCGCATCGGAATGTTTCTGGAGCTGGCGACGACGGTAGGGGCGATCTGCGGTGCGCTGCTCGCGAGCAAGATTCCGACGCCCGTTCTTGCAGTGATCTTCGGGCTGGTGCTGCTGCATTCCTCGTGGCAGACGATGCAGATACGCCGCGATGCGATCGCTGATCGAGAGGCCAACGCGCTGGCGACGCGGTTGAAGCTTGGGGGAATCTACGTGACCCGGGCGGAGACCGTCTCGTACTCAGCCGGGCATCCGGGGGCTGGGTTCGGACTGATGTACATAGCCGGTCTGCTCTCGGGGCTTCTGGGAATTGGCTCGGGTGCTCTGAAGGTGATTGCAATGGACCGGGTGATGGGGATCCCGTTCAAGGTGTCGACTGCTACCAGCAGCTTCATGATCGGCGTGACCGGGGTAGCCAGCGCAGCAATTTATCTGAAGCGCGGATACATTCATCCGGTGATTGCCCTCCCGGTGATGATGGGGGTTCTCTGTGGATCGATGGTCGGAGCGCGGCTGCTGCCGCGTCTGCCGGTGAAGACGTTGAGGCGGCTATTTGCCGGGATCGTCGCTGTCATTGCGGTACAGATGATCTATGAAGGCATCAAAGGAAGGCTCTAGCGTGGACATACAGGACAAACAACTTCAGCGCCTGATCAGCTTCACGCTTCGCAGCGGAGTCTTGACGGCGGTTGTGGTCGGTCTGCTCGGCGGGATCATGTTTCTTCGATTCCACAGCACAGATCCGGTTGCCTTCCACACCTTCGAAGGTGCGCACTCGACCTTTGCATCTCCCCGGGAGATCGTGAAGGAGGCGTTCCACACCCATATTGCGGGGGAAGAGAATCGTGGGCTGGCGATCGGTCAGCTCGGCATCATCTGCCTGCTGCTGACGCCAATTATTCGAGTGGCGCTTTCGATCGTGGGCTTCGCCATGGAGCGGGACCGCGTTTATGTCGTGATCACCGCTGCTGTGCTGGCGACGCTGACATGCAGCATGCTTCTGCATTGAGCCAAGGCTGCTTGGTGAGCAGTGGAGTGGGCTGCCATGTAGGCAGCCCCTTCAGGCTTATGCGATCGCGGCGTTTACGAGGGCCTCTGCTTCCGCCTGAATCTGTTTCAGGTGATCGGCTCCTTTGAAGCTCTCGGCGTAGATCTTGTAGACGTCTTCTGTTCCGGAGGGGCGGGCGGCGAACCAGCCGTTCTCGGTTGCCACCTTCAGACCGCCGATCGGAGCGTGATTTCCGGGAGCCTCGGTCAGGATCGCAGTGATTGGTTCTCCTGCAAGCTCCTTCGCTGTGACCTGTGAGGGTGAGAGCTTCGCGAGCTTGGCTTTCTGCTCTTTGGTGGCAGCAGCGTCGATGCGCTGGTAGATCGGATCGCCGTACTTCGCGGTCAATTCGCCATACAGTTCGCCGGGATCGCGGCCGGTACGCGCGGTCATCTCGGCAGAGAGCAAGCCGGGGATGAGGCCATCTTTATCGGTGGTCCAGACCTGGCCGTTGCGACGAAGGAAGGTTGCTCCTGCCGACTCTTCGCCGACAAATCCGAGAGAGCCGTCCATGAGACCGTCGACGAACCATTTGAATCCCACGGGAACTTCGAGCATGGGCCGGTTCAACCCGCCGGCGACGCGGTCGATGATGCTGGACGACACGAGGGTCTTGCCGATTGCGGTCTTCTCGTTCCACTCCGGCCGATTGGTGAAGAGGTACTGGATCATGACGGCGAGATAGTGGTTGGGATTGAGCAGGCCGGAAGAACGCGTCACGATGCCGTGGCGGTCATGATCGGTATCACAGGCCCAGGCGACGTCGTATTTGTCCTTGTTCGCGATCATGCTGGCCATCGCGTAGGGGCTGGAGCAGTCCATGCGAATGCGACCGTCCCAGTCCAGCGTCATGAACCGGAAGGTGGGATCGACGTTTGTGCTGAGGATCTCCAGAGGGAGGTGATACTTCTCTGCTATGCGAGGCCAGTAGTGGACGCCGGCTCCTCCGAGTGGGTCAACGGCGAGCTTGAGCGCGGTCAGCCGCAGAACATCGAAGTCGATGACATTGGCCAGATCGTCGACATAAGCGGTGATGTAGTCGTGGCGGTAGGTCCGGTCGGCGGCGAGGGCACGAGCGTAAGAGATGCGCTTTACCTCTCTCAGGCCATTGGCGATGATCTCGTTAGCCCGGTTCTCAATCCATTTGGTGGCAGAGGTATCCGCCGGACCACCGTTGGGAGGGTTGTATTTGAAGCCGCCATCCTCCGGCGGATTGTGTGACGGTGTAATGACGATTCCATCAGCGCGATGCAGCTTGAGGTTCACATTGCGCGTGAGGATGGCGTGCGAGAGCACGGGCGTCGGGGTATAGCCGAGATGTTCATCGACCATGACTTCAACGTTGTTGGCCGCCAGCACTTCAAGAGCTGTGGTGAAGGCCGGCTCAGAGAGAGCATGAGTATCGCGCGCAAGGAAGAGTGGCCCAAGGGTGTGCTGACCGGTCCGGTATTCGACGATGGCCTGCGTGATTGCGGCGATATGGTCGTCGTTGAAGCTGGCCTTGAAGGACGATCCCCGATGTCCGGACGTACCGAACGAGACCCGCTGAGCCGGAACCCCGGCATCGGGATGAAGAGCGTAGTAAGCGGTGATCAGTCGCGGGATGTCGACGAGCGAGTCGAGCGAAGGAAGGTGGCCAGGCTGATTGGTCTCGTTTGGACTCATGGGCTGAGGATATCCTTTTACGTGCGTTTTGACCTTGCAACTCTATGAGATGCAGGTTGGGCGAAGGGAAAATGGCCGAGGCGGGGAACCTTAGCGCGAACTTCTGAATGCTACGGAAGTTGTAGCCGGAACGGTTGTATCACGCTCCGTGTTGCCATAAAACGGAAGGTACTCCCGGTCTCTGTTCACGAAATGGAGAAGAGCATGGCCCAGCGTCATGCCGGCAACGTGCATTGTAGAGCTGTAGAACGTTGCGCAGGATGAGTCACGTCTTCCGTTTGGCGGGCCAGCCGGCGGAAGACGCTGACACCGTTACCTTGGCAAGGGGGCATAGCGTTTGAAGTTCCCTCGATGCGTGGGATTGGCGCTGGTTCTGCTGGTTGCCGCGATTCGGGCCTCGGCCACCGAGGCGACACTCATTGCAGATACCCACGTAAATGCTGCACGACCATCTGCCAACAGCGGGACCATCTCAAACCTGAATGTCGGGGCGGGCTATACCTCCTTGCTGCAGTTCGATCTCGGCGTTCTGCCGTCGGGCACGACCGCTGCGCAGGTATCGCGCGCGGTTCTCCGGGTGTACTGCAACCGGGTGGATACGCCGGGAACCATCCGTCTCCAAGGTGTCAATTTAGCATGGGGCGAGTACAGCGTTACCTATGCCACCCTGCCCGGTCTCGGCGCCACGTTGGGGTCGTTTTCGGTGGATAAGGAAGGCACCTATCTCTCCGTGGATGTGACGGCCTCGGTGCAGGGCTGGCTTACGAATGCCGCCAGTAATAATGGTCTCGCGCTTACTTCGACTGACGCAGCGGTGCAGTTCGACAGCAAGGAGAATGATCTGACCGGGCATGCTCCGCAACTCGATATCGTGCTGGTCTCGCAGGGCCCCCCTGCAGGACCGAAGGGCGACACGGGAGCGGCAGGTTTGCAGGGTCCGGTTGGCTCCGTTGGTCCTGCGGGACCCGTGGGACCGACAGGACCGCAGGGATTGAGGGGCGACACGGGACCCCAAGGTGCGCCCGGAGCAACAGGTCCGCAGGGACCGGCCGGGCCGCAGGGAATCCAAGGAGCTGCAGGAGCTGTGGGTCCTGCTGGACCTGCAGGACCAGTGGGACCTGCTGGAGCTGTGGGACCGGCAGGGCCGCAAGGGGCAAGAGGGGATACAGGACCACAAGGGATACCAGGACAGGCAGGAGCGGCAGGCGCCATTGGCCCGCAGGGACCGGCAGGTGCTACGGGGCCGCAGGGGCTACGGGGTCCTGCAGGTCCGGTCGGAATGACCTTCCGCGGAAGCTACCAGAACTCGTACACGTATGCTGCCGGAGATGGCGTGACCTACGATGGCGCCGCGTATGTCTCATTGATCGATGGCAATGCAGGAAATCCTCCGGATCAATCACCTTCAACCTGGAGCAAGTTTGCGGCGGGAAGTCAGGGTCCGGCTGGACCGGCCGGCCCGCAAGGTCCTGTCGGTGTGCAGGGAGTAGCCGATCCACAGGGACCTGCAGGTTCGCCTGGAGCTCAGGGTTCGACTGGGCCTCAAGGAGCACAGGGGATTCAGGGAGTTCAGGGTCCGCAGGGGCCAGCTGGAGTCAGCTTCAAAGGGGCCTGGTCCATTACTGTCGGGTACCTTCCCAACGACGCTGTGTCCTACCAGGGCAGTACCTATGTGGCTATTGCAATGAATCTGGGAGTACGGCCGGACATTACGCCATCTGCATGGAGCGTGCTGGCCCAGGGAGGCTCAGCCGGCCCGACCGGTCCTGCCGGAGTCGCAGCCACGCTGGCTGTCGGCACCGTGACGACGGGTGCGGCAGGTACAGCTGCCGGCGTTACCAATTCCGGCACGCCGACGGCGGCGGTTCTCAACTTCACGATTCCGCAGGGAGCCCCAGGCACGAACGGCAGCGGAAGCAGTGGCGGCGGAGCCGGAGAGGGCTCATTCGCCTCTACCTATCACTCCGTCTCGTTCTCGACGAATTACTACTCCGTGAACAGCGCGAACGCCAATGCCAATGAGCTTGCGACGATTTTGACCTGGGTGCCCGCAGGGTGCACGGCGACGACGTTGTCGGTGTATTCGCAGCAGGGAAACACCATCCAGGTCATTCTGCGGTCGGGCCTGCCCGGTGCGATGGCGGATACAGCCCTTGCGTGCTCTGCGTCCACGAACTCCAGTTGCACGGCTACGGGGAATGTCTCGATCGCGGCGGGAAGCTTTGTGGATCTTCGAGTCCAGGGGTCGAGTGGTCTGGCGGCCCCGGTGTGGACTGCAGTGGCCTGCAACTGAGTGCAGCGGCTATTGCGGCTGCTCTCCGGATTGAGCGCGTCGCCTGTCGAAGGAGTGAGCAGGTATGCTGGTGGTCTTACAAATTCTGTTGGTGCGGGGGGATGAATAAGGATGAGGTTTTTGGGTGCGGCGGCTCTTGGAGCCTTGGTTGCGGTACAGGCGATCTCTGGAGTCGATGCGAAGGCCGAAGGTGCGCTGAAGATTGATCAGGCCTCAGCGAAGATGGCTGAGTCGATCATGAAGGAGTGGCCGAAGGCCGCCGTCGCAACGGAGAACCGGCCCAGCAACTGGGGGTATGAAGAAGGAGTTCTGCTGGACGGTATCGCGGCACAGTGGCACACCACTGCAAATGGCGACGAGTTTCGCTACATCAAGGCGGCCGTCGATAAGTATGTGACCGATGACGGATCCATCAGAAACTACCACCCCGACGCACACAGTCTTGATGAGATCGAGTTGGGACGGTCAGTCCTTCTGGTCTATCGGGTGACGCAGCAGCCGAAGTACTACAAGGCCGCAAAGTATGTGCATGACCAGCTTGCGCTTCAGCCAAGGACGGCGAGTGGAGGCTACTGGCACAAGAAGATCTACCCGAATCAGATGTGGCTGGATGGGGCCTATATGGCCGAGCCTTTCCGCGCCGAATACGCCGTTACCTTCCAGCAGCCGGAAGAGTTCAAGGACATCACGAAGCAGCTTTTGCTGATGGATCAGCATATGCGCGATCCCAAGACGGGTCTGCTGCGGCACGGGTGGGACGAGTCAAAAGAGATGAAGTGGGCCGACCCGAAGACTGGTCTTTCTCCGGAGGCCTGGGGCCGGGCGATGGGGTGGTACGCAATGGCGCTGGTCGATGTGCTGGATTGGCTTCCGGCGGATTCGCCTGAGAGGCCGGAGCTGATCCGGGTACTGAACCAGACCGCCAAGGCAATTGTGAAGTATCAGGACAAGAAGACCGGCCTGTGGTGGCAGGTTCTGGACCAGGGAGGCCGCAAGGGAAACTTCCCTGAGGCCTCGGCAAGCAGCATGTTTGTGTATGCGCTGGCGAAGGGAGTTCGGATGGGCTACCTTCCGCAATCCGACCTGGCTCCCGCCCTGCGGGGATGGAGTGCGATTCGAACGACGTTCGTCAAGACGGGCCCGGATGGCATGACTTCGCTCGAGGGGACGGTAAAGGTCGGTGGTCTGGGAGGGTCTCCTTATCGCTCAGGAACCTTCGATTACTACGTCGGTGAGAAGACGCGGACGAACGATGCCAAGGGGATCGGAGCGTTTCTGCTTGCGGGATCGGAGATGGCGCAGGCTCCCACGGAGAAGATGGGACAGGGAAAGACGGTGATGGTGGATGCATGGTTCAACTCGCAGACGCGAAAGAATGCAGCCGGTCAGACGGAGCTGTTCCACTACAAGTGGGACGACGATGCAAACTCCGGCTTCGCCTTCTTCGGCCGTGCCTTCCAGCGCTACGGGGTAAAGCTTGCAACGCTGAAGACCGCTCCTACCATCGCAGATCTGAAGAAGGCACAGGTTTACATTCTGGTCTCGCCGGACATTCCGGCCAAGAATCCGAATCCGCACTACATGGACAAGGCCAGCGGAGACGCGATCGAAGCCTGGGTGAAGGCCGGCGGGGTTCTGATCCTGATGCAGAATGACAAGACGAATTCAGAGTTCGATCACTTCAATACGATGAGCGAGCGGTTTGGGATGCACTTCAACGCGGTTCTTCGCAATACGGTCGAGAACAATAACTGGCCGCAGGGCACGGTTATGATTCCCAAGGGAACAGGGATCTTTGAGTATCCCCACAAGGCTTACCTGAAGGAGATCTCGACGATTACGCTGTCAGCACCGGCGAAGTCAGTCCTGACGGATAAGGGCGATGTGTTGATGGCGGTCTCGAAGGTCGGCAAGGGAATCGTCTTCGCCGTGGTCGATCCCTGGATCTACAACGAGTATGTCGACCGAAGAAACAAGCTCCCGCTGGATTTCGATGGCTATGATGCCGCGATCGACCTGGCGGGCTGGGCGGTTCGCCAGTCGAAGTAGATCAGATATGCCCCTGGAGGAGCACACGAAGTCGCTCCATATAGCTGGTCAGCTGCGGGGTCGCAGACGGAACGAATGTCTTGAAGAGATGCTCGATTTCGCCTGCGATCTCACCGGCGTCCTTGTAGCCGAACATTCCGAGATTGCCGGATAGCTTGTGGGCTACGGATTGCGCTTCGACACGCGTGTCCTCATCCAGAGTGTTGGAGACGGCCTTGTGGACTGCCTGTTCGAGCAGTTCAAGACGCTCGCGCGTGGATGGAAGGTGGCGCTGCCAGAGGTCCTGCAAAAGCGCAAAGATCTCTGGGTCGGGTTGTGAGCCGGGATTCATCGATGGGCTGATCATGATTTTTCGAGCGGTCGCGGTGAGCGGGCGATCTGCAACTCAAAAACTTATACCAGTAGTGTAACGGGTCTTGAGGGAGAAAGAGGCGTAAGCCGTTACTTCGGTGCTGTGGCAGCCGTACGCGAGGTGGAGGGGACCACCAATTGCCAGTGGAGGGCCTCTCTGATCTGCTCAGCCAGAGCCAGCGGATCGAACGGCTTGAAGAGGACTGCGGCGACCCCAAGATCAGCAAACCTGCGCTTATCTACGCCTTGTACCTTGGCGGTGAGAAGGAGAACCGGGATGTGAGCGATCTCGGGAATCTGCTGCATCTGCCGGAAGGTCGTAGGGCCGTCCACGCCGGGCATCATAACGTCCATCAGGATCGCATCGGGCTGGTAACTCTTTGCTAATTCGATGCCTTGAGCGCCTGAGCTGGCCTTGGTCACCTGCCAGCCGGCGGTAGCTTCGAGGGACAGCGAAGCTACTTCGCGAATATCTTCCTCATCGTCGATAATCAGGATTCTTCGCATCAATGCTTTTATTTTCTCATGCGGCTAAAAGACGCGCAGGAGCGAATCAGAGCCTATTCCGAGAAATCATCAAGCTGCCGGTCCTGCCGCAATAAGCTGCTCGGCCCGGGAACGAAGGCGCCGCACCATGGAGAGCACAAGGGTCTCGACCTCGTGTGGTTGAACCTTCGCTTTGGTTAAGAATTCAGTGGGGCCTAGCTTGAGCTTCGACATCTCTCCATCCGACAGCTCGTGGCCGGAGTAGACGACCAGAGGCATGCTGCGAAGCGGGGGCTGCTGCCGGAGCCACTCCACGAACGAGAAGCCATCGCCATCGGGCAGCGTCAGATCGAGTATGACCAGGTCAGGACGCCGTCCTACGCAGTGCCGGATGGCCTGCTGGCGGGTTGAGGCGTGGTCGATGTGAACATCTGCTTCCCGGAAGTTCTCCATCAGAACGCTGGCCAGGTCGTCATCATCTTCCACCAGAAGGACATAGGCCGGACCTTCGCCGTGATGCAGAACGCGGCCGAGCTCTGCAAAGAGCAGATTCTCGTTGAACGGTTTCTGTACCCAGCCCTGAGCATCCCCGGAGATCTGCGAACGGAGGTTCGAAGAGAGGACGCTGAGCACAACCACCGGGATCTCCGCGGTTTCGGGGTTGTCGCGCAGCCGCTGCAGGGTCTCCCATCCGCTCAGGCCGGGCATATACAGGTCGAGAAGGATGGCTTCAAGTGGCTGATCCATCACGATTTTCAGAGCCTCTTCGCCGCTGCTCGCCTCGATGACGGTATAGCCTTGGCGGGTGAGGTGCCCAGAGACGATGGTCCGAATGCTGGCATCGTCATCGCAGATCAGGATTGCGCCCTCTCCGGGCGGCACGATCGGAACGGCCGGAGCGATATCTGTCGCGCGGGCGGTGCGCGGAAGCATAACGAACAGCGTGGTCCCCTTGATCAGGTTGCGCTGTGCCCAGATGGAGCCGCTATGCTGCTGCACAATACTGCGGCAGATCGACAGGCCCAGGCCCGTTCCTCCACGCTGCCGGGCATCGGAATGCTCGACCTGCTGGAAGCGATCAAAGACGGCATCGAGCTTGTCTGCGGGTATTCCGCGTCCCTCATCCACAACCTTGAGCAGGATGGAATCGGACGTTGCGTCGGTGTGGATGCGAACCGTGGAGGCCGGGGGAGAGAACTTGATGGCATTGGAGAGGAGATTGGTCAGGACCTGAAGAATCCTGTCGGAGTCTCCGTCGAAGAAGAGGCAATCTATCGGGGAGCTCTGTCCTCCCGCATACGCAACCAGTTCCAGATGAACGGTATGATCGTCCGCCATGGGGGTCATGGTTTCGATGGCTTGCTCGCAGAGCTCCCGCAGCGAGCAACGGCGAATCTGGAGTGGCGCCCGACCGGATTCCATGCGTTCGAGATCGAGGATGTCGTTGATCAGACGGATCAGCCGGTCCGTATTTGTGGTCGCGATCCGCAGTAGATTCATGGCTCGCGGATCCAGATCTCCTATGGTTCCGGAGGCAAGCAGGCCGAGCGCGCCCCGGATGCTGGTCAGTGGCGTACGGAGCTCGTGGGAGACCGTGGAGATGAACTCATCCTTAAGCGTGTCCAGTTGAGACCGGACGGACAACTGCATCTTGTCTTGGTGCTGTTGCTCGCGCGCCTGGGTAAGCTGTTCCGCCAAGTCGCGCGCAGTCCGCTGCGCCCGCATGAGACCGAACAAGAGAACCCCGCATGCCGCTAGAAGCGAGACAAAACCTAGAACCGGAAGCATATGCATGCTGGACGACCCTTAAGTAACCTAGCAGTAAGGAGATGGAGCTCACTTTCAAATCTCCACCCAAAGCAAGTAAAGTAGCGCAGATTAGACACTTATACGATTAAGCATATCCCTGGCACGTTTTGTATGTAACAAAAGTAACCTATCTCTTATCGCACGATACACGTTTTTTTTGAAACCAGTTAGCGATACAGCTGAGGATGCCAGACTCGAACGGAACTGGGAAGCGCCGTAACGCAAGGGGTAATCTCCGCAGCCAACAGATTTGAAGAGAGATAGCAACAGCGAGGAACTCGTCTGGCGCGTTCGCATCGCCCAAACAGAAAGGCCGCCCGGAGGCGGCCCTTTGGTAACCTCTTCAAAAAATAATTATGCGGTTACTGCCACCTGATCCAGAATGGTGGCCCACTTCTTACCTTCGCGGGAGGTATGAGCTTTTTTGTGGAACGCATAACCGGCGATCAGCGGGAGAGCCATGGTGGCTTCGGAGTAGACCATCTGCTCGTAGGTGGTATCCACTTTGCCCCAGCTGGAAGCTTCCTTCAAGGTCGAGCCGGAGAGGGCACCGTCACGGGAGTCCGCTACCGTGACCTGGATGGCGTATTTGTGCATCGAGGCTTCCACGCCAAGAATGTCAGCAGCCACAACGATGTCCTGGGCGAAGTTCTTCGGTACGCCACCACCGATCATCAGGAGCCCGGTCGTCGGGTTTGCGATCTTGAGTTGTGTCAGCTCGTAGAAGTCTTTGGCTGAGTCGATGGAGACACAGGGCTTGCCCTGACGCGCGTGCTGGTGCGCCACCAGGCCAAAGCCGGCAGAGCAGTCCGAGAAGGCGGGAACGAAGATGGGAACGTTCTTCTCGTAGGCTGCCAGGACGATGGAGTCACGCCCTCCGGCCTGGGGAGTCTTGCTATTCTTCACCAGGTAGGCTCCCATCTCACGGATAAACTCACGGGAGCTGTAGGGGCGGGGCTCGAGCGAGTTGGTGATCTGGTGGGTGGTCTCGTCGCACATCCGCAGCTCTTCTTCGTCGATGAACGTGTCGTAGATGCGATCGATCATCAGCTCGCGAAGAACCCCATCTTCGTGCCCGTACTTGTATTCGTCACCGGCGACGTAGTGGTTGAAGCCGAGAGCCTCGAAGAAGTCCTGGTCGACGATGTTTGCACCGGTGGAGACGATCGCATCGACCATGTTGTTGCGGACGAGATCGACGATGACCTTCTGCAGGCCGGCGGAGATCAGGGATCCGGCGAGGCAGAGAATCACACCGCACTCCGTATCCCGAAGCATCATCTCGTAGATTGAGGCAGCGCGGGCGGTATCGCGCGAGCTGAAGGCCATCGACTGCATAGCATCGACAAGGGGAACGACGTTGTGCTGCTGGATGTCGATGTGCTTGACGGGTTGGGTGAGGAGTTCTTTTTTCGTCAACATAGCCACTATAGGATAGCAAGTTGAATCCAGCGGTTGGCGTGACTTTTTGTGAATTTTCCCATCTGCCCCCGATGCTGTCGCGAAACTCCGGATTGCTTCCTGACCGGGGACCGGGCGAGACTGGATTGTATGAACGTCAACCTCGCGGAGCGGGCCCACAATCACAATTGGAATTTGGACCCCATCGTCCGTTCGCTGCTAGACACAGACTTCTACAAGTTGCTGATGCTGCAGTTCATCTGGAAGAACTTCCCGAGGGTCCACGTCACCTCGGAGACGACCAACCGCACCGTCTCAGTACGTCTCGCCGACCATGTTCCGCTGTCAGCCCTGCGAGAACAGATGGAGTACGTCCGGCGTCTCCGCTTTCGGAAGAGCGAATTGATCTGGCTGGCCGGAAATACCTTCTACGGCACCCGGACCATCTTCGAGCCTGCCTTCCTCGACTGGCTCGAGCACGATTTCCGACTGTCCGACTATGAGTTGACGGAGCAGGACGGACAGATCGTCCTGCGATTTTCCGGGGTGTGGACCGAGGTCACGATGTGGGAGATCTATGGTCTGGCGTTGCTGAGCGAGATGAAGACCCGCGCAGCTCTGAGCCAGCTCAGCGAACTGGAGCTCGACGTGCTTTATGCCCGGGCCAAGACGCGCCTGTGGGACAAGATCGAAAAGCTGCGACAGGTCCCGCAGGTTCGCATCTCGGAGTTCGGTACCCGTCGAAGGCACTCGTTTCTCTGGCAGGAGTATGTCGTGACGGCCATGCGTGCCGGGATCGGAGAGAGCCTGTCGGGAACGTCCAACACGTATCTCGCTTACAAGCACGATCTTGAGGCGATGGGAACGAATGCGCATGAACTGCCCATGGTCATGGCGGCTCTGTCGAACTCGGATAAGGAGCTGCATCAGTCCCAGTATCAGGTGCTTGAACTCTGGCAGAAGAGCTACGGCGGTGAACTGCTCATTCTGCTGCCGGATACCTTCGGGACGACCCAGTTCCTCCAAGGGGCCCCCGACTGGGTGGCGGACTGGACCGGCCAGCGCTGTGATTCAAAAGATCCCTTTGTTGCCGGAGATGAGTACATCGCCTGGCTGATGAGCCGGGGAAGGGACGCTCGTCGCAAACGCTTTATCGCCTCCGACGGCCTCGATGTCGATGAGATTCTCTCCCTGCAGAGCTACTTCGAGGGAAGAATCCGCTTCAGCGCGGGATGGGGAACCCTGCTGACCAACGATTTCCGCGGATGCCACCCCCGAGGGGAGCACGATCTGGAGCCGATCAGCCTGGTCTGCAAGATCGTAGCCGTGGAGGGAAGGCCGGCAGTCAAGCTCAGCGACAATGCTCACAAGGCGACGGGGCCTGCCGACGAGATTGCGCGCTATCGCCGCGTCTTCCAAAGCGTCGCAGTCGAGGGAGCTGCCGTGGTCGTATAGCGTGGAAGATCGGGTAGCTGTCGACGGATGAGCCGGTCGATGTTGCTGCAGCCAATTTACCGGAACTGTTGCAATAGGCAGATATACTGCCACCATGTCGAAGATCTGGGGAGTATTACGTTTTGTGGCGGCTGCCGCATTGATGCCCGTCATGATGGTGCAGCCGTCGTTTGCCTGGGGCGCGGATGGCCACAGAATGATCAATCGCCTGGCGGCGGCGAACCTTCCCAAGGATGTTCCGGCGTTTCTCCGGAATGGTGCCGCCCTGGATACGATGGATTACCTGGGGCCGGAACCGGACCGGTGGCGCAATCACGCCGAACAGGAGCTTGAAGATGCGCAGGCGCCTGAGCACTTCATCGACTTAGAATATGCTGACCTGATCGGGACCCTGCCGAAGAAGCGCTACGATTACATCCGTGCGCTTGCCCAGGCGCAGCCTGCGCACCCTGAGATTCAGATGACGCCCGAGAAGGTAGGCCTGCAGCCGTATGTGACCGAGGAGGTCTGGCAGCGGCTCAAGGTTGGTATGCGGGAGTACCGTCATCTCTTAGCTGCTGGAGAAGATACGAGTCCTGCCGAGACGGCCATTCTCTTTTATGCGGCGTGGCTTGGTCATTATGTCGCGGACGGATCGCAGCCGCTGCACGTAACCATGCAATACAACGGCTGGAATGGTCCCAATCCGAATGGATACACCACCGGGCACAAGATCCATTCGCTGTTTGAATCCACCTTCGTCACCCAGAACATCAAGGCGGCGGATCTGGCCCCTCTGGTTGCGGCCTCGGAGCCCAAGCTGCTGGACGACGAGTGGACGGATTACCTGGCGTATCTGCGCCACTCTGCCACCCTGGTGGAAAAGACCTATCAGCTTGAGAAGGCCGGGGGATTCGCGGGAGCAGGAACGGCCGAGGGGAAGACCTTCGCCGAGGAACGGCTCGCTGCCGGGGCAATCGAGCTGCGCGACATGATCTATACCGCGTGGGTCCGTAGCGGCGATCCGGTCGAGGAGTTCCACGGAAGCAAGTGAAGCGGAGAGTCTGGAGCCAGGAATGAGGCTAGCCAATCTCTCGCTAAGGGGAGATCAGGACGCCGGCACGTCAGCCACGCTGTTGCGCTGCTGCAGGCGAGTCGACACTCTTCTGAGCAGCGGCGTCAGCGTGAAGGCAATCAGCGGAATCAGCATTGTGGCCAGGGCTACCCAGACCAGGAAGGCGTGCAGCTCCCATCGCCAGATCTTGCGGGCGAACTCGAGCGGGTCGCGCCGCGCCATCTCCAGCAGCGTGTGCGCAGAAAACGGAAGCGGTTCGGAGTGGAGGAGATCGCTTCCCAATTGAAGAAAGGGAATCAGCAACAGAAGCTGGAAGGGGTACATCAGGTGGTTAACCAGCTGTGAGACCGCAAGGTTGAGGCGCAGCAGCATCGCCAGAGCCAGACAGAGAACCGTCGTCGAGCCCAGCACGGGGTTGATCCCGACCAGCAGACCGAGTGCGATGCTCCATGCCAGCCGCCTGGGAGACGCTCCTCTTCTGAGGAGGGCGAGGATCGGGAGCACGATCCGGCGATAGAGAAAACGATCGCTTCCGGGACGCGTTGAGGCCGGCGAAGAACCAGCAGGGTCTTCGTTATTTTCTTTGACGATGGTTGGATCAATCTCCACGGATGTCAGGATAGACTGTGCGCACCAGAGGAGGGTACGGGTGAGCGTTTTTCGGTCAGTAGTTCGCAGCGTTCAGCTTGCAGGCTACTTTGTACGATACGGTGCGGAACTGCTGATTCGCAGGCCGGAGACGCGTGAGGCGCGGGCCGAATGGCTGCACCGCTTCGCCGCCGCAGCGCTTGACGGCCTCGGGATCGAGATCTCGACGACGGGAAGATTTCCGGAGCGCGGGGCCCTCATCTCGAACCACCTCGGCTACCTTGACATCATCGTCTTCGCAGCGCTGCATCCCTGTGTCTTCGTCTCCAAGGCGGAGGTTGCCAGCTACCCTGTCGTGGGCTGGATGACCGTCATGGTGGGCACGGTGCTGGTCGCGAGAGGGCATGGAGGCTCGGCCCGGAAGGCCAGGGCAGGGCTGGAAGCAGCATTTCAGGCAGACCTTCCGGTCGTCTTCTTCCCGGAGGGCACAACCAGCGACGGCAGCGGAATGTTGAAGTTTCGCAGCGGCCTGCTGTCACAGGTGCGCGGCGCCGGAGCGGCGGTTACCGCTGGCCATATCTGCTATAGCCTCACGCAAGATAACGGCACGGCGACAGTGAGCGACGATATCTGCTATTGGGGCGATGTGGTTCTTGTGCCGCATATCTTCCGCCTGCTCGGACTCCGTGGCATCCGCGCAGAGGTGCAGTTTGCGGATGAGCCGATTGATTTCTCGGCCCGTCCGGAAGAACGCAAGCGAGCGGCCCAGGAGGCGTGGGTGGAGGTGGCTGAACTGGCTCGCGCCCGGGCGGGTACCGAAACGGTGCACCATTTCTGATTCAACGAATCTTTACATGGTATGAACATCCTGTAACAGAAACCAACGCAGACTGACCTCGATAGCACTCATCCCGGGCAACAAGGAGAGTCGATGGTCAGTGTCAAAGAATCGCCTTCGCTGGTTCAATCTCAGGTCTGTCAGACTGCCGTCGATCTTCCCACTCGAAAAGAGATTCGCCTTGAAGGCGGCTCATATATAGCTCGCATTGCGCTTACGGACAGTGATCGGTGGGCGGCCTACCGCCTGCGCTTCCTGGTCTTTAATCTGGAGATGAACGAAGGTCTCGAGTCCGCCTACGTCGATGGGTACGACCGGGATCGTTATGACGAGGTCTGCGACCATCTGCTCGTGGAAGAGCGTGCGACCGGAGCCATTGTGGGGACCTACAGGCTGCAGCTAGGAGATGTTGCAGGCAGCAGGTTCGGCTACTACAGCGAGCAGGAGTTCTGCTTCGCTCCCTACGAGAAGATGCGCAGCCAGATTGTGGAGCTGGGACGGGCCTGCATCCATCGGGATCACCGCTCACCCGAGGTGCTTCACCTGCTGTGGCGCGGAATCGCCCGTTATGCGCTGGCGAACGGTGGTCGTTATATGGTGGGATGCTGCTCGCTCAACTCGGTTGATCCGGAGATGGGCCACGCAGTCTACGCCTCCTTGCAGGGTTGCCTGGTCGAACCTGAGCTGCGCACGTCTCCTACGGCGGCCTTTGCGATGCCTCCTGCAGCGGGTACGGTGGAGTCGCAGCGCGCACCAAAGTTGCTGCGGGCGTATCTTGCCATCGGCGCCCAGATCTGCGGCGAGCCTGCTATCGACCGTGAATTTCGCACGATCGATTTTCTGACGCTGATGGATCTCCAAAACCTTCACCCTCGGATGGCCGCGAGATTTCTTGAGGGCCGCTGAGTGCGACATCTGCGCGCCTGCCTGCGGATTGTGAAACTTGTCGGTGTGCTTCTTGCTCTCGCTGCAGATCTTTTTCTACGCCCACCAGGCACGCCTGCCGGGGGAGCTGAGAGGATTCATCGCTACTGCAAGAGAATGGTCCGCTCGCTCGGAGTGAACTGGAGTGTCGAGGGAGAATGTATCCGCTCCGGCGCGGTGGTCTCGAATCACCTGAGCTATCTGGACATTCTCGTCTTCGGCAGCATCCGGCCGTTCGTTATGGTCGCCAAAGCGGAGGTTCGCGGATGGCCGGGAATCGGCTGGATCACGAGGAAGGCAGGCACCGTGTACGTGGTTCGCGGAGGCGACCCTGCAACCTATCCAGCGGTGAACCGGGCGATGGCGGAGGCGTACGGGAGTGGCCTGCCTGTGCTGTTCTTCCCGGAGGGAACGACTACCGATGGCTCGGAGGTTCTGGGGTTCCGGCGAGGGTTGTTTCACTCCGTTCTGAATGAAGGAGTCTCCTTACAGGCTGCGGCGCTCAGCTATCGCTGCGAGGATCCCGCCATCTCGATCGGTGAGGACGTCTGCTGGTGGGGCGATGCTCTGCTCGCGCCGCATCTGTGGCGGCTGGCACAGGCTGATTGCGTGCGAGCGATGGTGCGCTTTGGGAACGTCGTCGGAGACCGGGAGGATCGCTTTGCGCTCTCGTACGCTGCGCGTCAGCAGGTCGCCGAGATGTATGGAGACTTACTGGTCGGCCCGGACGGCGCGGTGGCCGACGTGCATGAGCCCGAGCTGGTGCAGGCGCTGTAAGACCTGCTCGACCGACCAGTCCAAAGCGTCCGTGCCTTCGACAACTACGCTGGCGTGCTGTGCGGACGGAATGACGTAGAGATCGGCCATCGGCTTGGCCGTGGCTTCAAACTGTGCACGCACGCTCTCTTCGGTTCGTCCACGCTCCCGCATGTCGCGATAGATCCTCCGGTTGAGGCAGATCTGGTTGGGAGCGTTGACGTAGATGCTGAAGTCGAAGAGCGCGCGCAGGCCCGGATAGTGCAGTGCGAGGATTCCTTCGACGATCAGGACCGGCGCGGGTGCGATGGTCTCGGTCCGGTCAGGAACGCGAGTGTGGGTGGTGAAGTCGTAGATGGGCCGCTCGATGCTGCGGCCTTCGAGCAGAGCTTCGACGTGCTTGACCAGCAGCGCGTGCTCGAGCGAATCCGGGTGATCGAAGTTCTGAAGCGCGCGGTCCTCGGGAGCAAGGTGACGGAGACAGCGGTAGTAGAAGTCCAGCGGCAGAAGGGTCGCGTCAAGCTGCGCAGTCAACTCCCGGGCAAGTGTGGTTTTGCCGGAGCCGGAGCAGCCGGCCACTGCGAGAACCAGAGGGCGTTGCGGAAGCAGGAGCTGCTGCGCAGGTTGATCTTGCAAGAAGAGCGATTCCTTTCTCGATGGAGTTCCGTTCGGCAGGAGCGGGGCAGTATCGCGTTAGGACGTTGCTGGCTGCGTCACAAGCTGCGGAATGAGAGCCGTGAGCAGGCTGGTGAATTGTCCTGCGATGCGTTTGCCGGTCTCCATAACCTCTTCGTGATTGATGGGCTGATCGAGGACGCCAGCGGCCATGTTGGTGACGATGGAGAGGCCGAGGATCTCGATGCCCATGTGACGGGCGGCGATGACCTCGTGGACGGTCGACATTCCTACGAGGTCGCCGCCAAGGATGCGAAAGGCCCGTATCTCTGCGGGGGTCTCGTAGCTGGGGCCGAGCACGGCGACGTAGACGCCTTCCTCGAGCTTCCAGCCCTGCTTCGACGCTTCCTCTATGGCCAGCTTCCTGAAAGCAGGGGAGTAGGCGTGGGTCATGTCGAAGAAGCGGTCGCCGAAGCGAGGCTCATTGGGTCCGATCAGAGCGTTGGTTCCGGTCAGGTTGATGTGATCGGCGAGAGCGACGATCGCTCCCTGGCCGTAGCCCGGATTGATTCCTCCGGCCGCGTTGGTGATGATGAGCCGTTCCACTCCGAGCAGACCCAGCACGCGGGTCGGGAAGGTGACCTGCTTCATGGAGTATCCCTCGTAGGCGTGCACGCGACCCTGCATGACCGCTACGGGGATGTCTCCGATCCTGCCGAGGACCAGCTGCCCGGAGTGTCCTGCGACGGTAGAGATGGGGAAGTTGGGGATCTCCGAGTAGGGGATGACGGTCGCGTCCTGGACAGACTCGGCGAAGTCTCCGAGGCCGGACCCGAGAATGAGACCGAGCTTGGGTTGAATCCGGGCGACGGAATGGATGTAGCCCGCGGCGGCCATAGCACGCGCGTGCAGATCTTCCAAATTCTCGGACGTCTCGCTGATTTGTGTCATACCCACCCCGGCCAAAGTTGTGCAAAGTATTCAAAAGCTGTGTCTTAGCCTCGGACTTCGTGTTTTGCGCCCGTGCTGCCCGGCGCCACAGATATTTGAGGCTTGTTAACAGTTTAGCGAGTCGCAGCAATCTAATCGGCAGATTTGGGTGGTTTATTTCAGGCGACCAGAGCAGATCCTGACGCTATGCGGCGGCTGCTTTACGCATGATGTCGCGACCTTGTCCTCCGACGAGTTAGCGCTTGTCGCCCGGCTTTGTGCTGAACCAGATACTGTTGGGAGCATCGGAACGCGCCGCCACGATATCCGGCCAGCCGTCCTGATCGAAGTCGGCGAAGGCGAGACCGTAGACGGTGCCTTTGCCGTCGTTCCAGGGGACCTCGTGGAACGTGCGGCCCTGCCCGGTGTTGAAGTAGACCGATCCGCACTGTTCCACGTAACCCACGATGATGTCCGGCCGCTTGTCGCGATTCAGGTCGGCGATCGCCAGACTGTACGGCAGCCGCTCGGGACCGGGAAGCCGGACCGGCTCTCCGAACTGGCGTCGACCGCGGTTAGAGATGACGAAGGCACCCTTGGAGCCTTCATCGATGACCGCCAGATCGGGTCGCCCATCGCCGTCTAGATCGCCCGCCGCGCCGATGCGAATCCAGGCTTCGGCTGGCCCCACTTTGGTCCAAGTCGGGAAGTGTCCCTTGCCGTCGTTCCAAAGTACGTAGCTCTGACCGCCGTCGCGATGGGGCACGAACAGGTCGAGCACGCCATCGCGGTCCAAATCCGCAGCTACGATCGAGGTCGCTGATTCTGTCTTTGGCAGTGGCTGGCAAGCGGGAAAGTGGCCTTTGCCATCGTTGAGGCAGACATAACTCACAGCGGGGACCTGGGGGCCTTTACCGGGTTTTCCGTCCACCGGGTCGGGATAGTCGCCGCGGTTTGTGGCCACAATGTCGGGATAGCCATCACCGTTGAGGTCCGCCAGCGTTACATACCGTGTGGTCCACCTGGGATCGCCGAATGTACCGAATTCGGTGAACTGGCCCTTGCCGTCATTCTTATATACGAGCTTGCGATCCGGGTCGTCGTTGCTGACCACGATGTCCAGGTGGCCGTCGCGATCGACATCCGCCAGCGCCGCCGAATAGGTGCGGTCGGGGGCGGTCCCCACATTACTGGCGATGAAGCCGCCGCGGCCATCGTTCAGAAGCACGCGATTGAAGACGGGCCAATGCCGTCCTTTGCCAAGCACGATGTCGGGTAGACCGTCTCCGTTGAGGTCGCCCACGCTTACGCCGGCCGAGGTTTCGGCCTTATCTTCAAGCAGCAGGACACGATCGAAAGAACGCAGGACCGGCGCCGATGCCGCTTGCGCATGGGCCAACAGAAGGATTGCAAACAACACCCATGCGAGGGCGTATATCTTCTTCTCTTTGAGGAGGAAGCCAACCATAGGCTCGGAGACGATCGCCTTTATAAAGAAATTTGTAAACGAGGCCAGTAGATACGAGGACCTGGCACTTCGCAAGTCTTCGGGTCTCTGCCACTTCTTGAATTCAGGGCAAGCGCGTACTACGCGAAGAATTCAATGAAGCTGCACCAGCCCGCGAGTCGGTGCAGAGTCTGCCGGTGCTCTCGCTGGACAGGGGAAAGACGGAAGGAAACAATGACCCATGGGGCGCGCGGGAGTTGCGGGACTTCTACTGGGGATGATGTTGCCGATGGTGGCCGGAGCGACTGCGCCTGCAGGCGAGCGGGACGCCGACCGCGATGGTCTGAGCGACCGGCTGGAGAATACGCTGCTGCAGCAGTTCCAGCCTCAGTGGATGATCAGCAAGAATGACTGCTCCGAGAAGCCAGGTCAGTTCGAACCGGGAGCTGTTATCCCGAAGGTGGTGGCCGACGACGGGACGATCTATGGACAGGCGTCTCCGCACAGGGGGCGCAGAGACGAGGTAGAGCTGCACTTCTATCATCTGTGGCGTCAGGACTGTGGCGAGATGGGCCATGCGCTGGACGCCGAGCATGTCTCTGTTCTTTTGCACAGAACCCGCGAGCAGGGAGGTGAGCCGGAGTGGCGCGCGACGTACTGGTATGCGGCGGCGCATGAGGATACGGTGTGCGACGCGAGCCAGATTACGAGGGCTTCGACGCTGGAGGCGGAGGAGCATGGGGCGACGGTGTGGGTCTCACCGGGAAAGCACGCCTCCTTTCTGAACGAAGAGCTGTGCTCAAGCGGATGCGGCGGGGACCACTGCTCATCCATGAAGCCGCTGGAGCGGTCTGAGGTGGTGAACCTGGGGGAACTCTCACACCCCGTCGATGGAGCGATCTGGATCGCTTCCACACGCTGGCCCCTTACCGACAAGATGCGCCGCACGGACTTCACCGAGACGAGGCTCAGGCGGCTGGAGCGTCTGCCGGATACCGACGTGGCTTGGGCTAATCCGGCCAAGCGCCCGGCGCAGGCGGCGATCTATGGAGGGAACTCCGCTCTGAATGGAGTTGCCACGGGGGGGCGGAGCACGGACACGGCGCTTGTGCTGGCAAATGAGAGTACGGGCGAGGCGCTGGGGAAGGCTCAGCACAATACGGGAGATGCTTTGAAGAAGAGCTACCGTAACGTGATCAAAGCCCTGGGGGGAGCCGCCTCGGCGACCGGCCAGGCGCTCGAAGGAAAGTCCGGGAAGCCGGAGAAGGATCCCGAGTCCCCGCAGTGAGCGAACGGTTCGATCTGGTAGGCTAGGCTCGAAGTCGGGCCACGAAGGTAAACCGGGAGTTCGGGGGAACCGGGCGCATGGGTGATTTTCACTATGTAGGGTCGGAGCTGGACGTCTTTGCCGAGGCCAGGAACTGGAAGTCGTACTGGTCCGGGAGCATCCGACGCTTTCTCTCCGGAGACATCCTCGAAGTGGGCGCGGGGATCGGATCGAACACCGAGGTGATGTGCGGGCAGAGCGGAGGCCGGTGGGTGTGCCTGGAACCCGATCCTGCGCTGGTGGACCGGTTGAGAGCGAGACTGCGGGAGATGAACGGGGGATCGAGGTTCGAGGATCTTTGCGGGACGCTGCGGACCATGGATAAGGCCGACCAGTTCGACACCATCGTGTACATCGATGTGCTGGAGCATATAGAGGACGACGTGGAGGAGATGAGGGAGGCGGAGGCTCGACTGCGGCCCGGAGGAAGGATCGTTGTCCTGTCCCCGGCACACCAGTGGCTGTATACGCCTTTCGATGCTGCCATCGGTCACTTCCGGCGTTACAACCGTATGTCGTTGAAGAGGGTTTCCCCGGCAGGGATGGTGCTGGAGAAGATGTTTTACCTGGACGCCTGCGGGATCTTTGCCTCGGCCGCCAACCAGATGTTCCTGCGGCAGTCGACGCCCACCCGCAGCCAGATAGGAGCGTGGGACCGGTGGATTATTCCGGCCTCGCGGGTTGTCGATCCCATGCTGGGGTATGCAGTTGGCAAGTCGATTATAGGAATCTGGCGCAAACCAGCTGCGTAGACTGGCCAGAACGCATCGAACGTACAACACGGGCTCCCGCAGATGGGCATATCAGTTTGAAGCAGGCAGCCATGCAGAAACTGCGGCTGATCATCCCGGTCTTCAACGACTGGACTTCGTTCAACATCCTGCTTTGTGAGTTGGATGACGTGGCGCGTACCCTCCCCGTACGAATGGCGGTCAGCGCAGTCAACGACGGTTCGACTCATCCTCCGGAGGACGAGCTGCGCGATGTCGAAGGGCTGCGGAATCTGGAGTCGGTCGAGATCATCCATCTCTACTCGAACGTCGGCCATCAGCGCGCGATTGCAATTGGATTGGCGACAGCCGCGGAGGACGACAACTTCGACGCGGTCCTGGTGATGGATGCGGACGGCGAAGACTCTCCACGGGCGATCGAGCGGATGCTGGAGGCGGCTGGAAACCGGCGCGACTTCTGCGTCGTTGCTCGGAGGCGGCGGCGATCGGAGAACCTAACCTTCAAGATGTCGTATGTGCTGTACAAGTGCGCATTCCGGCTGCTGACGGGGAGGCAGATCTCGTTTGGGAACTTCTCACTGTTCTCGCGGAGTTACGTTCGGCGGCTGGTCAGGGTCTCCGATCTCTGGAATAACCTTCCCGCGGCGGTGCTGCGATCGAGGATTCCGATTCACTGCCTTCCTGTCGATCGCGCGAAGCGGTATGCAGGGAAGTCGAAGATGAATCTGACGTCACTCGTAGTTCACGGATTTAGCGGGATCTCGGTGTATGCGGAGACGATCTTTGTGCGGCTGATGATTCTGACCTTGATCCTGGCTGGGATCAGCACGGTCTCGATCTCCGTGGTGCTTTCGCTGCGGCTGTTCCTACCCCGGTTTGCTACGCCCGGATGGGCGACGACGGTGTCGTTCGGGATGGTGATTCTCCTGGTCCAGGTGCTGAGCGTGACGCTGTCGTCGATCCTGATGCTGCTGAACAGCAGGGTGCAGCGGCTGATCGTTCCACTGGCCGATTACAAGTGTTTCGTCGATTATCGTCAGCAGATGCTGGGTTCGGTGAAGGAGACGTTCCCAGTTTTTGAAACGACACTTCAGCCGTTCTACGAGCGTCTTGCCTGATGTTCAGAAGGCGTCTTGCCTCTGTCCCTTTCCTGGCGCTTGTGCCGGTGGCATGCATGGTGTTGTATGCCATGCACCAGGCGGCGGTGCTGTACACCTCTCCATCGGGACACGATCAGTCCTGGTACCTGATTGCGGCGAACAGGGTGCTAAATGGAGCACAGATGTATGGGCCGTATGTGTCGGATACGAATCCGCCGCTGGTGGTCTGGTTTTCCGTTCTGCCGGTGCTGATGTCGCGCATATTTCCGATGTCAGCGACTATGTGCCTGCGACTGCTGGTGTTTGTTCTGCTGATGGGAAGCACGATCTGGTCGATGCGCATGCTGAGGCGGTGGGAGGTGGTGCAGCGCGGGGCGGTTCGAGCCTTCGGCGCACTCGCGATTCTGTACGTCGGATTGAGAATCGACCCCTGGAACTTCGGGCAGAGGGAGCATCTCTTCGTGATCCTCGCCCTGCCGTATCTCTTTGCGATTGGTACGGGAGAGATCTCAGGACTGTCTCGCGCCGAACGATGCGCGCTGGGAGTTGCGGCGGGGATCGCGATCTGCTTCAAGCCGCATCAGGCGCTGGCGATCATCGCTGCGGAGCTGGTGCTGGCCTTGGACCGACGCAGCCCGCGGCGCCTGATAAGCCCGGAGGTGCTGGCGCTGATTGCAACCGGCGCGGCGTATTTGCTGGCGGTGCGAGTCGTGACTCCGGCGTACACAAGGCAGATTGTGCCGCTGCTGGTGGAGACCTACTGGGCCTACGGAACCTCTTCGGTATTTGCCTTGGTGATGTCCATGGAGCTCCGGATCGTGGTGGCGCTTGTACTGCTTGGGCTGTCGGTGTTTGTGGTGCGCTCCCATCCGTTCTCGCTGACGGCCGCAGTATTTGGAGCGGCGAGCGTCGGCTCGTCGTTCGCCTATGCACTGCAGCGCACGGACTGGCCGTATCATCGGTCACCATCGAGCGCGTTCCTCATCCTTTCGGCGACGTTTTTTGTGCTGAGTTTGCTGCCGGCGCCGATTGGAGGATGGGAACGCTACAGCTTGAATGGAGCTGTCGCCGCGGTATGTCTGACTGCCGCGGTGGCGGCGGGACTCGGGTTCTTTCCACGACAACTGCGGCGGCCCCCTGTGCAGCGTTCCGACGTGTATCGCTTTCTGAAGGAGCAAGGCCAACCCGGGACGGTGCTGGTGTTTTCAACGACGGTGGGATGGCTGGCAGATGTCGCTGATCTGGGATGGCAGTGGGGCGCACGATTTCCGTGTCTTAGTTTCTTCCCGGCGATCGTTCTCAATGAGCAGGGACCCGTCGACGAGGAGAGGCCTTTCAAGCAACTGAGTGCGACAACGCTGGCTGCTGTGTCGAAGGTGCAGCGCGATGAGATTGCACAGGATTTGAATCACTTCCAGCCGTCGATCGTGATGATTGAACAGTGCGACGATGCTCATGAGTGCCAGACGCTCGAGGGCAGAAACGTGGATACGCTGGCGTGGTTCCAGAAGGACAGCGGGTTTCGTCAGGCGTGGTCACACTATGCGCAGCAGCCGAATGGGCCTGCGGCGTTCGCTCTCTATCGGCGGGTGCGATAGGGGCATCATCGTGATCGGAAAATGAGAGACGCCAGACCTGAGGTCTGGCGTCGTGGTGAGGCATCGGGTGCGAGTGGCTTACTGTGGGAGTGGTTTGAGCTCGACCGTGCGCCCGGTCCTGGCCGAGGTGCGGGCAGCGTCGAGAATCTGCATGACGATCATGTTGGTATCGAGCGAAGAGAGGTCGCCTTCGGGCTTGACCTGTCCGTGAAGCACGGCAGCGAGATAGGAGAGAGAGTCACGCTGGTCTGCGGGCAAGGCCGGGGCGGTGCTTGTGGCTTCCGTCTTTTCGCCCTTGTAGCGGGTGCGAACTCCACCGGGGCCAACGGTGATGAGGTATCCGGTCGCGCCGTAGACCTCCATGTCTTTGCGGGCGAAGGGCCAGTTCCAGGAGGGCATGAGCACGGTCTGGGCGCCGGGATAGCGGAGGATGACAGTGGCCTCGTCGTCGACGTGCGGGTAGATGGCAGGCTTGTCAGTCTGCGCGACCGCAGTGACGGAGGCGGGAGCTTTGCCGTGCATAAGGACCGTTGAGAGATCGGCACCGTAGCAGCCAAAGTCGAAGAGAGCTCCGGCGCCGTTCTGGACCGGGTCTGTCAGCCAGGGGAGCCATTCCGGGCCGACTCCAATCTCTTTTGGACCTTCATGGCCATCGTGGACGACGATCCTGCGGACCTGGCCCAGCTTGTCGTCGTTGGCTTCCCGGATGGCCTCGGCGTTGGAGCTGTACCAGGTGGTCTCGTAGTTGACCAGCACGTTGACGTGGTGCTCGCGGGCGGCGCGGCGGATGGCGAGCGCGTCTTCCATCGTGGTGGAGAGAGGCTTTTCAACCATGGAGCTTATGTTGTGGCGAGCGGCGGCTTCGATAACGCGGCGGTGGTCCTTGATGGTGGTGTAGACGAGCACGGCATCCGGATGCTTCGCGGTGAGGGTCTGCTCGAGGTCGGTAGAGAAGAGGGAGGGATCGAGATGGTATTGCGTGGCGTATTGCTGGGCGAGCTGCTTGTTGGGCTCAACGATGCCGACGAGCTGGGCGGCAGGATTTTTCGGCAGCGCTGACAGAAAGCCTTTGACGTGACCGTGGACGAGTCCTACGATCACGACCCGGATGGGAGTGTTGGAGGAGGTGGCTGGCGTCTGTGCGGGTGCAGAGAGAGTTGCGGCCAGGGCGCAGAAGGTGGCGAATAAAGAGATCTTTTTCATATTCCTCGTAGCTTCGAAGGTGCACGACGCCTCCCGCGATTGCGGCTGCGGAAGACGTCGCCGTGCTTGTATTTCGTTAGTATCGCGATGACCTTGTCGCGATCAGACGAGCTTCATGGTTTCGGGATCCCACTTGACCATCGCCTCGCGTTTCAGGCTCAGGTTGCTGAGCAGAGCGGCTCCTGCGGCACGGAATCCGAAGGTTGCGTCTTCCACCGGCTGCTTGCGCGTGCGAACCGAGGAGAAGAAGTTGCGGAAGTGATCGACATTGTCGGAGTAGCCCTTGGGCGCGGAGAACTTTTCGATGGCCTTGTAGGTCGAGCCCTCCGGAGGAGTGTTGGGATACTTCTGCCGATACTTCGCCAGATACTCCTTCTGCATCTCGTTGGTGAAGGTGGAGACGGTGTAGCCGGGCTCCTTTTCGCGGGGAACCCGGGTGACGGTGACGGTCTGCCCGGCGATCTCCATCGTGCCCTCGGACCCGGTGAAAAGAAAGCCCTCGCTCTCCTCGCCGCCGTTGACGAAGTTCACGCGCAGGCTGAGATTGAAGCCCTGGGGATAATCGAAGAGGGCGAGCAGGACGTCCGGAGCGTCGCGTCCATCCTTCCAGAAGCGAATGCCTCCGGTTCCCATTGCACGGGTGGGGCCGTGGGCTCCGGTGATGAAGTGAGTTCCGCTGAAGAGGTGAACGAAGAGGTCTCCTGCGACACCGGAGCCGTAGTCGCTCCACTTGCGCCACTGAAAGAATCGCTCGGCATTCCAGGGGATCTTTGGGGCCGAGCCGAGAAAGCGTGGCCAATCGCAGGTCTCCGTGCTGGCGTCCAGCGGGATGGAGTAGTTCCATGCTCCGATGGAGGAGTTGCGATCCCAGCGAGCGCTGACCATGTTGAGCTCGCCGATGGCTCCGGATGCGAGCAGCTCTTTTGCCTTGGCGTAGACGACCGAGCTCACACGCTGGCTACCAACCTGAAGGATGCGGTTGGTGGAGTGCGCGGTGGAGATGATCTCTGGGCCATCGGGATAGACGTGGATCATCGGCTTTTCGAGGTAGACATCTTTGCCTGCCTTCATGGCGTCGACCGCAGCCTGCTTGTGCCAGTGGTCAGGTGTGGCAATCAGGACGGCATCGACGTCCTGACGGGCCAGAATCTCGCGGTAGTCCCGGGTCGTGAAGAGATCCGCTCCCCAGAGCTCTTTCGTATGGGCAAGACGGCCGTCATAGCAGTCAGCGACGGCGACCAGCTTTACGCCCGGCACCTGAAGGGCATGCCCCATGTCGGACTGTCCCTGAATGCCTGCACCGATCAGAGCGAGCTGAATTGTGTCGTTGGCAGATTTGGGAGCGGGAGCTTGTTCGGGTTCGGCGAGAACGTTAAGGCTGGTGGCTGCAGCAGCGAGGCTGCCGACCTTGAGAAAGGATCTGCGGTTCAGGGTCATGCGTCGTCTCGTTTCAGAGGAGTAAAAACCGTTTTAGCTTGCGAAGTGAAGGGTAGGAGATTTAGAGGGCGGTGTAAAGGTGAGGACGCACCATGGCGGGATGGGTCCACTCCCTTTGCGATGATTTCAGGTGCGGAGTCCGCGCGCAAATGCGAGAGAAATCGGCTGAAGAAAAAAACGACGAATCATGTTCCAAAAGCCGATCGAGAGGTCTATCGAATCAGCATGGAGACGATGGATGCCGAGAGCAGGTTCGCCATCGTGCCCGCCAGCATAGCGCGCAGGCCGAGCTGTGCGAGATCGTTGCGCCGGTTCGGAACCAGGGCTCCGATACCTCCGATCTGCATGCCGATGGAGCCGATGTTTGCGAAGCCGCAGAGGGCGAAGGTGGCGATCGAGAACGTCCGCGGCGAGAGCTGAGACTTCTGCAGGCCGAGTTGCGTGTAGGCCACAAACTCGTTGAGTACGGCACGAGTGCCAAGCAGGTTACCGATGACCGGGGCTTCGTGCCATGGTATGCCGATCAGCCATGCGACAGGAGCGCCGATGACCCCAAGGACTGAGTTGAGGGAATGGGGGAAGGGTATGTGGCCGTGCGCCCAGAGGAAGTTCGAGATGCCAAGCATAATGGCGTTGAACAGACCTACCAGAGCAAGAAAGCTGATGAGCATGATGGCGACGTTGAAGGCGAGCTTGCCTCCGTCGATAGTGCCGCGCGCGATGGCCGCGATGAAGTTATCGTTCTTGTGCTCCTCGTTCGGCGGCATCTTGACGGTGCCGGCGGTGGCGGGTTGCTCTGTCTCGGGAACCAGCATCTTTGCGACGAGAATTGTTCCGGGGGCGGTCATGATGACCGCGGAGAGGAGATCCTGCGCGTTGATGCCGAAGCTGATATAGGCGGCCATGATTCCGCCGGAGACATGCGCCATGCCGGAGGTCATGATGGTCATCAGCTCAGAGCGCGTGGCTCCATTCAGAAAAGGGCGAATGGTCAGCGGAGCCTCGGTCTGGCCCATGAAGATCGAGGCCGCGACGTTGGTGGATTCTGCGCCGCTGGTTCCCATGGTGCGCTGCATGATCCAGGCGACCACCCGTATGACCTGCTGCATGAAGCCGATGTGATAGAGCAGGGCAAAGAAGGCAGAGATGAAGATGATGGTCGGGAGCACCGCGAAGGCGAAGACAGCGAGAGGATTCCCGGGTGTTCCGAGAGGACCGAAGACCATCGAGGAGCCGTCGACGGCGTGCGCCAGCAGGGAGGTAACGGCATTGCTGCCTGCATGAAGGATCGTCTGGCCGTAGCTCCACTTGATGACCAGGAACGCGAAGACGATTTGAAGTCCAAGACCCCATGCTACCGTTCGCCAGCGAATGGCGCGCCGGTTGGTGGAAAACGCATAGGCGAGCCCAAGAAAGACGATGAGTCCTAGAATTCCGGTGAATCGATGCAAAGAGTTGGCTCTCCTGGCCGTATCGCGATGGTGCTTTAGCGATGAGTGTAATGGCTGAGGCCAGGAAGAACCAATGCTTTAGAAGTGTCCGGATGCCGTTCTGCCACGGAAGCGCCCGCTGGCGGTGAGTGCGGGAACGCTGTCCAGCCGGATATGCCGCAGTGGCGTACGCGCCTGTTTGAGCGAGTACATGCGAAGGTCGGCGATGCGAAGCAGCCGTGTGGCATCCCCAGCGTCGTCGGGGTAAAGCGCGATTCCGACAGAGGCCGAGACGCTCAGCTTGTGGCCATCGAAGAGGAACGGGATCTCCGTGGTCTCGCGGATCGTGTCGCGCAACACTTCGATCGAGCCCGGATGGCCGGGATTGCAGGTCATCATCGTGAACTCATCGCCACCCAGGCGAGCGATAGAGTCGAAGCCGGTGAAGTGCTCGCGAAGATTTGCCGCGACATGCTGTAACAACTGATCGCCAGCATGGTGTCCGTGCGTGTCGTTGATCTGCTTGAAGCCATCAAGGTCCAGCATGAACAGCGCAAGGGCACTTTGGGAGCGGCGGCAGCGCTCCAGCGAAGTTGCAAGGTGATCCTCGAACGAACGTCGATTTGCCAGTCCGGTCAACTCATCGTGCAGCGCGAGCCAGCGATTGCAGGAGACCTGCTCTTCCAGCATGACCAGGATCATCCCTATGGAGATGAGGGACTTCTGCATGTTCCAGATGTGCGACGCAATGTCGGCATAGGCCCGGTACGTCACGATGAACGGGTGCAGGAAGAAGAAGAACGACCAGATGGAGAAGCCGGTAACGATGGCCAGCCTTCCCGTGCTTTCTCTCGGCAGTTTGCGGTAGAAGTTGGCGGTAGCGAGCGCGTAAACGATGCCCAGACTCCAGTAAACGGCGTCCCGATACCGGCCGTTCGAGACCAGGTATCCCATGGCGAGCCAGCCGGAGGCGACGAGCAGCGCAAGCAGGACGCTTCGGCGAAGGACCAGAGAGGTAGCCACACCGACGATCAGGCCGACCATCACCCACGGAAGGAAGGCCATTCGGAAGAACAGGTGCAGGCCGTAACTTATGCAGATCGCGAGCAGTGGAACCGAGTTGAGAAGGAGGAACTGCAAGCTCCTTCTGTCGGTGATCTCATAGTTGCCCGACGCCCACACAAACACCACGCCCGCCAGAAGATAGCAGGAGATGACGATGGTGTGGAGGATGGACGTGGGAAGTCCTCCAGGGGCGTAGAAGATGTGAGCTGAGGATTCGATCAGGGTGAAGAAGAGCCCGAGAAGCCATAGATTCGTCTGCCTTTGCGGATGGTGGCGGCGAAGCAACAGCAGAATGACGATCAGGATCGCCAAGGCTGAGAGATCGGGAAGAAAAGCGTAGTTCATCAAGGTCCGTGCCCTTCGTGCAGGCTTTCTTCTTTACAGCGGGGGCCCGGAGCCTGCTGATGGATTGCTTCTCAGATGTGATTATGGATCAAAGGTCGCATAGAAGAACCAGGAATTTGTTGCGAATTAAAAGAATCCGACCTAATCGCGAATCCGCGCGGGGCTGCCAAAGACCTTTGCACCCGCGGGTACATCGTGAGTAACGATCGATCCGGCACCGATGACAGCATCGTCCCCTACGCTGATGCCGGGCAGCAGGATCGATCCTCCTCCGATCCAGACGTTGGCCCCAATGTGAACAGGACGGCCACTTTCCAGGTTGGCGCGACGTAGCGCAGGATCGAGGGGATGGTCGGCTGCATAAATCTGCACACCAGGGCCGATCTGGGTTTTGTCGCCGATGGTGATCCGATTTACGTCCAGGAGAACGCAGTTGAAGTTCAGAAAGACGTGGCGTCCCAGATGGATGTTGTAACCGTAATCGAAGAAGAAGGGCGACCGTATGACGGACTCTTCGCCGACGGATCCCAGGATCTGCTGCAATAGCAGGAAGTGCGTGGATGGAAGATGCGCGATGGAGTTATACCGCTGCTGCAACTCCGCAGCGTGGGCTCGGTCGGCTATGAGGACGGGATCTTCGGCGTTGTAGAGCTCGCCGTCCAGCATCTTTTCTTTTTCGGACTTCGGGAGAGATGTCATGGAATCTCCGGAGTGAGAAGATTGCCGGTCGGAGTTGCTGAGACGACCTCGCGCACGATCGGCGGGATGCTCGGAGGCTGCGGAGTGATGCGAAGCGTATCACGGAGCATCTGCTCCGGCTGATCCAGCTTCAAGGGATCTTCACTGAAGAGCGTAAACAGCGGCTGTCCCTCTTCGATGCGAGAGCCGAGCTTCACGTGAGATTCGATTCCGGCATGGGCGCTGACGGCGTCACCCGGCTTGGCGCGGCCTGCTCCCAGCCGTTGCACCGCCCAGCCAGCCAGCCTGCAATCCATGGAGGAGAGGTATCCCGCCTGCGTGGCATTGAGAGTGCGCCGGGCCGCCGGTTTGTGGTGGGCCGCAGGGTCTTCGAAGACGGAGATATCTCCACCCTGCGCTGCAATGATCTTCAGCCAAGCTTGATAGGCATCGCCGGAGTTGAGGATCTGGTCTGCCAGCTGCGCGCCTTGTTGCGGAGACGAGGCCTGGCCCGCGAGATGGAGCATCCATCCGGCGAGAGCGAGCGAGAGTTCGATCAGGTCTGCCGACATGGGGTGGCGCTTCCCCTGCATGATGTCGACGCACTCCCAAACCTCGACCCAGTTTCCGGAGAAGCGGCCAAGAGGTTCCTCCATGCTGGTGAGCAGGGCGACGGTTCGTGTTCCCGCAGCTTCGCCGGTGCTGACCATCAGTTCAGCCAGCTGCCTGGACTTTTCATAGGTGGGCATGAAGGCTCCGCAGCCGACCTTCACGTCGAGCACGAGAGCGTTGAGTGACTCCGCCAGCTTCTTGCTCATGATGCTGGCCGTGATGAGGAAGGGGGACTCGACCGTTCCGGTGTGGTCGCGCAGGGCATAAAGGATGCGGTCCGCAGGAACGATGCGTGGAGTCTGCCCGATGAGAGCCGCGCCGCAGATGCGAAGCGTCTCCGCGAGCTGCTTGAGATCGAGCTGGCTGTTGAAGCCGGGAATCGTTTCGAGCTTGTCGAGGGTGCCGCCGGTGTGGCCAAGCGAACGGCCGCTGATCATGGGAACACAGATCCCGGGGATGCCTTCTTCGTTGGGATGCGCGAGGCCCGCCGCAGCCAGAATGGGAGCGACGAGCAGGGAGGTCTTGTCTCCTACGCCTCCGGTCGAGTGCTTGTCGATGGTGAAGGTCTTCAGGGGTGCGGCGTCGAAGGTCTCCCCGGAGAATCGCATCGCCGAGGTAAGGGTGGCCAGCTCCCGGCGGTTGAGGCCTTGCAGAAAGATGGCCATCAGCAGCGAGGCGATCTGCGCGTCGGTGACCAGCTGCTGCCTGGGGGTCCACTCCACGATTGCGCGGATGAAGGCTTGGATCTCCTCGTCACGGAGTTCGAGCCCGTCGCGCTTGTGAAGAATGACATCGATCGGATGAATTTTAGTCATAGAAGAAGCTGTCCCGTTGAATCGTTATTGCTCTTTGAGGAGGAAGGCGTGCGGAAGCAGGTCGGCGATGGTCGCCCGGGTGAGAGAGCCGTTCTCCGCGGGGAAGAAGATCTCGGTGGCGGGCGAGCTGAACTCCTGAATGGTCTGGCGGCAGGCACCGCAGGGTTGGCTTGCGGCGTCATTGAGGTTCGTGATGACGACTGCCTGGATGCGGACGGATGGACCATACTGGGCGACGGCTGAGGCGATCGCCGATTGCTCGGCGCATGTGGTCAGCCGGTAGGAGGCGTTTTCCACGTTGCATCCCGTGATGATGCTTCCGTCTTCGAGCAGGACGGCTGCTCCTACCCGGAATCCGCTGTAGGGGGAGTATGCCCTCGCGGCAACGGCAAGCGCCTGCCGGCGCAGACTGTCGATCTGTGCGGGTGAGAGGCGCTGTGATGATTCGTTTTGAGACATGGGGAGAGGCTAACGGGCTGAAGCCGCTGCTGACAAGTCGCCGTCTCCTAATGGTTTGTCGCCTCCTCCCGATAAGAGAGATGTGGACGACCTGACACAAGAATTCATCGCTGAAAGCCAGGATGGTCTGGACCGCATGGAGCGGTGCCTGACCGAGCTTGAGACCCGGCCGCAGGATAGCCAGCAGCTCGTGGGAGAGATCTTTCGAGCGGTGCATACCATCAAGGGCACGACAGGGTTTCTGGGATTCAGCCGGCTGGAAAAGCTGGCTCATGCGGGAGAGCATCTGCTGGGCTCGTTGCGCGAAGGCCGTCTGTCTGTGACGGAAGAGTTGATCAGCGGTTTGCTTCGGCTGCTCGACGGGCTGCGCGGCATCCTGTCGCTGATTGAGGAGACGGGTGGCGAGGGCACGCGGGCGAGCGACGAAGACACAGCCCTGATCGCCGAGCTGGCGATGCTGAACGGTGACGAGCACGAGACTCCACATCACGACAAGGCTGCGCCGGTGATCTCGATCAAGGGCGTGGAAGAGGCCGCGGAGACGGCTCCTGCCGAGGCTGTCCCCGCTGCGTCCGGCGGACCGTCTTCAGGCTCGTCCAGCGGCGACAAGACACTGCGCATCGATGTCGAGGTGCTCAACCGGATGATGAACCTGGTGGGTGAGCTTGTTCTGACCCGTAACCAGATGTTGCAGAGTGGCGTGGAGTCAACGAATTTTCCTGAGCTGGCGCGTCGACTGGACAGTGTGACCGCGGACCTTCGCGAGACGGTCATGCAGGCGCGCATGCAGCCGGTAGGAAACCTCTTCGGCAAGTTCCCACGCATGGTCCGTGATCTGGCCCGCACCTGCGGACGCGACGTAAGGATTGAGTTCTCCGGACAGGAGACCGGGCTTGACAAGAGCCTGCTTGAGGCGATCAAGGATCCTCTCACGCATGCGGTACGCAATGCCGTCGATCATGGGATTGAGCCGCCGGCGGATCGTGTTCTTGCTGGCAAGTCTGCCGAGGGTTGTCTGCGTCTGAAGGCCTTCCATCAGAGCGGGTCGGTGGTTATTGAAGTAGCGGATGACGGCGCCGGCATCGCGATCGAGCGCGTTCTGGCCAAGGCGGTGGAGCGCGGCCTGGTCACGCCGGAGCAGGCCGAAGAGATGTCGGAGCGCGAGGCGCTGCAGCTGATCTTCCTGCCCGGGTTCTCCACGGCCGCGGCGGTCACGACTGTCTCCGGCCGCGGCGTCGGCATGGACGTCGTGCGCGCGAATGTTGAGAAGGTGGGCGGAAGTGTAGAGCTGGAATCGAAGGTGGGCGTGGGAACCACGCTGCGCCTGAGAGTTCCTCTGACGCTCGCCATCGTGCCTGCGCTGGTCGTCCGGAGCGGAGGCCAGAGCTTTGCGCTGCCACAGACTACGTTGGTGGAACTGGTCTATATTCCCGCGCGTGACCGCGACAAGGTGGTCGAGCATGTGGGCGCCTCGGAGGTCTACCGCCTGAGGGAACGTCTGCTGCCGATGGTATGGCTGGATCGGCTCCTGGGACTCAGGAATTCCACCGAGGCACATGGGTTTTACATGGCTGTTCTCGAAGCGGAAGGGTGCCGCTATGGCCTGGTAGTCGATGATCTGCTGGCTCCTGAAGAGATTGTGGTAAAGCCTCTGTCGGCGGTGTTGCGCGAGATCGGGCTGTTCTCTGGAGCGACTGTGCTTGGTAACGGCACGCTCGCTCTGATTCTCGATATCGCCGCCACGGCGGCGCGGGCCGGAGTCAAGCCCGTACTCGAAGAGGTGGAAGATCAAGTCGTCGAGAGCCAGCAGGATGAGGCTGCCTTCCTGGTCTTTGAAGATCGTGCCCGCGAGAGAACCGCACTTCCGCTGGGAGTGGTGGAACGCATCGAGAGTGTGCCGATCAGCCGGGTCGAATACGCAAATGGACGTGCCTTGCTGCAGTATCGCGGGGAGCTGTTGCAGCTGCGCGACGATGGTCACGTGCTCGACGGGATGGAGGCGCTCGAGGACGAGGAAGCCTCTGTCACCATACTCATCTGCGGAGATCCGCACACGAAGACGGCGCGCATGGGCATCGTCGTCCGGAGGGTGCTCGATGTCTCCGACGGGGCCATGCTTGAGAAGGACGCCGTCAACGGAGATATGGATCTTGCGCTGGTCAACGAGCGGCTGACGACGATCTTCCGCGGCTTTGCGGGTTCCGTAGGAAAGAGCTGGAGGGATGTGGCATGAAGATCGTGGGACATAAGCTGGAACAGATGCAGGAAGAGGCGGAGAACGCATCGCTGTGTTCGATGTTTGCGGGGGAAGAGACCTTCGGGATCGACACCGGAAAAATTCGCGAGGTCCTGGGCAAGCGCGAGCTTGAGCGCGTACCCATGGCTCCGGCGTTTGTCGCCGGTGTGGTTCCGTACCGCGGAGATGTCCTGACGACGGTCAGCTTCCGGGCGCTGCTTGGACTGGCTGAAAACCCTGACGCAGGTTGTGTCCTTGTCCTGGATGATGACGGCGGTCACGAGCGTTTTGGCCTGGTGGTCGATGCTGTAGGCGGCGTCGTCACTGTGCAGCGCAGCATGCTCGAGGCGAACCCCTGCACGCTCGATGCAAAGTGCAAGTGGCTCTTCGACGGAGCCTACAAGACGGAACATGGCCTGCTGGTGCAGCTGGACCCGCAGAAACTGCGGCCCTCGCGGCTGGCTGAGACGGGAATGTTCCGCCAGGATGGTTCAGGAGACGGCGTATGAAGGCGTTGATCGTCGACGATTCGAGCTTCATCCGGGAGTACCTTCGCAACCTGCTCAGCCCTATGGGCGTGACCTGCGCCGAGGCGGTCGATGGGAGCCATGCGCTTGCGGTACTCGAGGCGCAGGCAGACTTCGACCTGATGCTTCTCGATCTGAATATGCCGGTGATGAACGGGCTGGAGTGCGTAAAGGCGCTTCGCAGGTTGAAGCTGCAGCCTGAGATGAAGGTGATGATGGTAACGACCGAAGCCGACAATCACTTCATCTCGAAGGCTCTGGATAATGGCGCCGACGAGTTTCTGATGAAGCCCTTCACGTCGGAGAGCCTGCGCGAAAAGATGATGCTGCTCGGATTCGCCGCCTGAACGAGCAACGAAAACCGAACGTGGAAGCCGCTTCGGCGGTAGAAAAGGATCTGGAGAGATGGGTATCCTTGCGGCGCAGCCCCTGCGCGTCCTTGCAGCAGACGACTCTGCGGTCATGCGCGAGATCCTGAGAAAGCTATTTGAGCGCCAAGCCCGCGATCCGCGAGGAGAGCTTCCGGCAATGGAGTTGGTGGGAGTCTCCCGGGACGGCGTCGAATGCCTCCAGGAGGTCACACGGCTCGTGCCGGATGTTCTGATCCTCGATCTCGAGATGCCGCGGATGAATGGCCTGGATGTTTTGGACCAGCTTCGCCATACGATGCCGAGCCTTCCCGTAATCATGTGCAGCTCGCACACGGAGAGAGGTGCGCGTGCGACACTCGATGCACTGGCGCGCGGAGCAGCAGACTACGTCATGAAGCCTGCGGGGCAGCGCGATCTTGAGAGTGCGCTCCGTTCGCTTGCAGAACAGCTTCTTCCCCGAATCGCTGTCTTTGCCGGCGAGCGCAGCCGGACGGCGGAGCCCGATCGGCCGGTGATTTCTGCTGTCTCACCGGGGGCAGCAGAGCGTAGGGTCGACCGCGATCAAGCTCCCGGCACTGCGGTTGAGGTACTGGTCATCGGGGTCTCGACGGGCGGTCCCACGGCGCTGGAGCAGCTCCTGCCGCGGCTCGCCGTGGATTTGCCGGTCCCTGCCTTGATCGTGCAACACATGCCCAAGCTGTTTACCAATGTGCTGGCAGAGCGACTAGACCGCTGCTGCAAGCTTCAGGTGAGAGAGGCGTATCCCGGAGCGCTCCTGCAGCCAGGAGTCCTTTGGCTGGCGCCAGGCGATATGCATATGGAGGTCGCGGCGCGGCCCTTGGGCCAGGACAGAGGAGTTACGGGCCAGGTAAGGCTGCACTCGCAGGAGCCGCTGCATCACTGCCGCCCTGCGGTGGACTACCTCTTCCTTTCAGCAGCTCGACTGTATGGCGCAGGAACCCTTGCCGTGGTGCTTACGGGGATGGGTTCCGACGGATTGGAAGGCGCGCGTGCGGTTCACAGCCGGGGAGGGGCAGTGCTGGCCCAGGATGAGGCGAGCTCGGTGGTGTGGGGAATGCCGGGGAGGGTCGCCGAGTCCGGAATCGCAAACGCGGTTCTCCCGCTGGATGCGATGGCACGCGAGATCAACCAGAGGGTGAGTGCCGGACGGAGCAAGAGGAGTGACTTACCTGCCACGCCGTCATCGATCCCCGGTACTCGGCGGGAGGCGGCGCATGGCCTGTACTGATTCCGACTACGCCTATCTGCGCGAGGTGGTGCTGAAGCAGTCCGCCAACCTCATCGACCCTTCGCGCAACTCACTCTTCGATGCAAAGCTGACTCCGATTGTGCACAATGCGGGAGCCTCCGACCTTCAGGACTTTGTGCGCTTATTACAGACCGATCGGCGACCCCACCTGCACCGAGCCGTTGCAGAGGCCATGACGATCAATGAGACCAGCTTCTTTCGCGACGTGAAGACCTTCAATCTGCTGCGTGAGGTGATCCTGCCGGATCTGGTGGAGCGGCGCAAATCACGGCGCAGACTTCGCATCTGGAGTGCTGCAAGCTCCACCGGCCAGGAGGCCTACAGCATCGCCATGCTGCTGTTTGAACACCTTCCCGAGACAGCGTACTGGGACGTCAAGATCGTGGGAACGGATATCTCGCAGAGGGTCGTCGAGTATGCGCAGCGCGGCAGATATCGTCGGCTTGAGGTGAATCGCGGGCTCCCCGCCAGAATGCTGCTGAAGTACATGACCCGCGACGAAGAAGAGTGGGAGATCAGTCCTCGCCTGCGCGCTGTCTGCGAATTCCAGCAGATGAATCTCTGCGCGCCTCTGCCACCGCTTCCGGTCTTCGATCTGGTCCTGCTGCGTAATGTGCTTCTCTACTTTTCGCAGGACGACAGGGGACAGGTCTTCAAGGCCATGCATCGCGTTTCCGCACCCGACGGGTACCTCCTGCTGGGAAATGCGGAGCAGGCAGAGGAGTCAACCAACCTGTTCCAGGCGGAGTTCACCGCAGAGTCGTTCTTCTATCGACCCATCTCCCGGGTTTAGGGAGCTGGTTGCTTTCACGGACTACTGCGGCTGCTCGTTCTGTTTGTCTTTGTCTCCGCCACCACCGCCGAAGATCTTCTGGAAGAAGTTTCTCTTCTTCTTGGGCTCCTCAGGCTTTGCAGGCTGCTGCGGAAGATTGCCGTTGGCCGGATTGACCGGCACAGCACGCGGCGCCGCAGGGTTCGCCGTGCCTGCCTGTGGAGTGGCAGTGGCAGGCGCGTAGGGAGAGACCGTCTCGGAGTGTCCGCCGAAGCTGAAGATCTTCTGGAAGAAGTTCTGCGGGTTGTCATGCATCTGCGAGCAGCTTCCCGTTGGAACCGTACCATCCAGGAAGGCCACGTTCATGGTGTGCTCACTGCAGGATGGATCGGCCAGCAGGCCTGTATCCCGGTCGATTCGCGCTATGCTGACGCCTTCGGGAGGCGAGAACGGCTTTACGTCCGAGTACTGCGGCAGCTTGATCGCCCGCTTCATAAACTCCGCCCATATCGGTGCGGCGGCATCGGCACCCTGAATCTTGATATCGGTGTAGTCGTCGTTGCCTACCCAGACGACGCAGAGCAGGGTAGAGGTGTAGGCCGCGAACCAGGCATCGTGCTCGGTGCCGGTCTTTCCTGCAGCCGGAGCGGTGAAGCCGCGCCCCCGGACGACTGCGCCGGTGCCGTAGTTCATTACTGCCTCCATCAGAGACTGCGTGAGGAAGGCGACGCGGGGATCCAACACCTGTTTGGCGTTGGGTGAGTAGTCGGCGACGATGTCGCCAGAGGTGTTGCGCACCGAGGCAAGCATCCACGGGTTGATATGGACGCCGTTGTTAGCAAAGACGGTGTATGCACCCGCCATATCGATCGGGGTCGCGTTATAGGTTCCGATCGCGACCGATGGTGTTGCTCGAGCGTTGACAATGCCGGCGGAACGGGCAAGCGCAGCGACATTGCCATAGCCGACCTTCTGGGCAAGGGCGATGGTGGCGATGTTCAGCGAGTGCGCGAGCGCCTCGACCGCAGTGACCATTCCTGGATACTCGCCCTTCACGAAATTGCCCGGCGTGTACGGCTTGCCGTCTGTCCCGAAGTCCTGAGGATCGTCGTTGATCCGGGTAACCGCAGTGAAGGGACCGTTGCCGTCGATATTCGTGCCATTGAGCGAGGTGTCGTAGGCTGCGGCATAGACGAAGGGCTTGAAGATCGATCCTGTAGGACGCTTGCCCATGGCGTGATTGAGCTGCGATGCGGAGTAGTTGCGTCCTCCAACCAGGGCCAGAATCTGACCGGTGTGCGGATTCAAGGCAACCAGTGCGACCTGCGGATAGGTGAAGGGAGCCGTGCTCTTCGCATGTTTCTTCCGCACCATCTCATCGACATTCTTCATGCCCAGGTCGACCGCCTCCGCTGCTGCGCGCTGTAGATCCGGGTCGAGGGAGGTGTAGATGCGCAGGCTCTGGTGGGCAAGGTCCTGATCGCTGATGCGCTGGACCAGCTGATCGTGAACCAGATCGACAAAGTAAGGAGCCTCGCTGGCGTCTACATCGGCTGCCGCCAGATGCAGCGGCTCGGCCTTGGCTCTGGTTGCCGCGCTCTCCGAGAGGGCGCCTGTCTCCACCATCGAATCAAGAACGACGTTGCGGCGAGCAATAGCACGCTCGGGGTGGCGATAGGGATTGAGGCGGCTGGGGCTCTGAATCATGCCCGCCAGCAGGGCGTACTCGGCGGTGTCGAGCTGTTTGAGACCCTTGCCGAAGAAGGCCTGCGAAGCCTCGCCGAGACCGTTGATGTCGTAGCTGCCGCGATGTCCCAGATTGATCTGGTTGGCGTACATCTCGAAGATCTGCTGCTTGGAGAAGCGGGACTCAAGCTGGAACGTGATCAGGATCTCGATGAACTTGCGCTTCAGGCGCTTCTCCGGAGAGAGGAAGAAGCCTCGTGCCAGCTGCATCGTGATGGTCGAGCCGCCGCATCGTTTGCGTCCGCTGCTGAGGTCCTCGACGCCGCACTTGATGATGCGCAGGAAGTTGACTCCGCTGTGCTCAAAGAAGTTGCGATCTTCGATGGACGTGACCGCCTGCACCATCTGGGGCGGGATGTCCTGGTAGGAGACCATGCGCCGCTTCGTCCTGCTGTTCTCCTCAGAAAGAGCGGTGATCAGCTGGGGCTCGAGCTCATAGGCGCTCAGGGCAGCGCCATTCTCCGCGGTGATCTTCTGGACGACGCCGTTCGGCGCGGAGATGGTGGCTCCGTCGGTGCTGTGATAGCTCTCCGGCCCGGGCTTGATAAAGATGCTGTCGTCGTTCAGTTGAAAGGTGCCAAGCTGCGAATTGCTGTTATAACCGGCACGCCGCAGGTCGGCAGCTATCGTCGAGGCGGAGAGCTTCTGCCCGTTGCGAATCTCGCGCGGCGCGGCGTAGATCTGCGAGACGCTCGCGAACATCGGCCCTTTGGCGAGACGATCGTTAACGACGTTCTCGTACTTGAAGTAGTAGTAGCCGACGACGCTGAGAACGACGACCACACAGGCAAGCACCGCAACCAGGCCATACCGGACAAGACGGTTGTCCAGATGAAGCCGGTCGATGATGCTCGTTTGCTTTCCGCTCGATTTGCTACTGCCGTATTTGAGTTTGACTGGCAAAGGGCACTTTCTTATAGACGATTAGACGGCAGAAGCGGGGAGCAGGGGTGCCAGAACGGATGTTATCTGATCGGCTACTGCAGAGACGACCTGGTCGAGTGCAATCTCTTGCGTATGGCGGTTTAGCCGGTCCACAAGTTCGACCTTACCTTCCGCTACGCCGCGGCCGATGTTGATCCTATAGGGAATGCCGATGAGGTCGGCATCCTTGAACTTTACGCCAGCGCGCTCATCACGATCGTCCAGCAGCGTGTCCAGACCTGCCTTTGAGAGTTCTGCAGCGACCTTTTCTCCGGCCGCCAGAAGATTCGCATCCGCGGTATTCGTGATGGTCACAACGACCTGGAACGGAGCGATGGCCGGGTGCAGGGCGAAAGACTGCCCCTCATTGGCAGCGGCGGAGCTCTCAATGGCAGCCGTCAGGATACGCTCGATGCCGATCCCATAGCTTCCCATGATCGGTGTGACCTCTTTGCCGTCGCGGTTGAGAACGCTGGCGCCCATCGCCTTGGTGTACTTGTAGCCAAGCTTGAAGATATGGCCGATCTCGACCGCCTTGCCGATGCGCAGGGGAGACCCGTCGATCGGGCAGCCCTCGCCCTCGATCACGTTGCGCACGTCCGCCACCAGGGTCGGCTTGAAGTCGCGAGTCGGGGTGACGTTCCGCAGGTGGTACTCCTCCTTGTTTGCTCCGGCGATAAGGTTAGCGCGGCCTTCGAGCGCCTTGTCCAGGATCACCAGGGTCCCCGGCTTCTTCGGATGCGGCGCTGCCTCAACCCCGATGGGCCCGAGATAGCCAGGCGGAGCCTTGAAGACCTCGACGATCTCTTCAGGCGTCATGGGGCGCAGCTCGCCTCCAGCGAGAGCAGTCACCTTGGTCTCGTTGAGTGTGTGGTCCCCGCGCAGAAAGACGACGACGGGCCGCAGCGCGCCCAGCTTGGCGTGGTCCGCCTCCGGCAGCGCCGCCATGTAGGCCATCGTCTTCATCTGGTGTTGCGGTTTCACCTTGAGGAACTCGCCGACTTCTTCAATCGTGCGTTGGCCCGGGGTGTGGACCAGCTCCGGCGATCCGTCTCCCGAGGCTGGCAGATCCTCGACCGGCTCGAGACGGCTGGTAGCCTTCTCGATGTTTGCCGCATAGCCGGACGCGGAGCTTGCGATCAGATCTTCGCCTGCGTCGGTGTAGACCATGAACTCCTGCGAGGCCGACCCACCCATGGCTCCGGAGTCCGCATCGACAGCCACGAAGTCCAGTCCGCAGCGCGAGAAGATGGCGCGGTACGCCTTATCGTGCTTGTTGTAGCTCTCGTCCAGCCCCGCCTCGTCGATGTCGAAGGAGTAGGCGTCCTTCATGATGAACTGCCGCACCCGCAGAAGACCCGATTTCGGTCGCGGCTCATCACGGAACTTCGTCTGAATCTGATACCAGATCTGCGGAAGCTGCTTGTAGCTGCGTAGCTCGTTGCGGGCGATTGAGGTCATCACCTCTTCATGCGTCATCCCCAGGCAAAGGTCTGCGCCTTTGCGGTCCTTCAGGCGGAACATGTTCTCGCCCATGATGTCCCATCTTCCCGACTCCTCCCAGATCTCGCGAGGGTTGAGGGCGGGCAGCAGAAACTCCTGGCCGATCTTGTCCATCTCCTCACGGACGATGCCGACGATCTTGTTGACGGACCTGTTGCCCAGGAAGAGGTAGTTGTAGATGCCGGCGCCGAGCTGACGAATGTAACCGGCGCGCAGCAGCAGCTTGTGGCTGGCGACCTCTGCGTCTGCGGGGGCTTCACGAAGGGTGGGGATGAAAACTTTCGACCAGCGATGCATGCGTTCTGAATGACCTTCCGGCTCAGGATTCTTTCCTGATGCATTCCGGTATTTTACCGTCGGCGGCAACACCCAACGAATCGGTCCAGTTCGACACTCGCTGGAGGCGTCTTCGGTGGCTCGTTAAGCCCCGTTTTGTCTCCTGTCCGACATAAGGATGTTATGTCCGGCAGATGACATACATGTTGAAAACAAAAGAGTATTGTCGTTTGATAGCGTGGTTCTTCCCCACCTGCCAGTGGCAACCGCCTTCGGCTGTCGCGGTCAAAGAAAGACGTCTCGCGCGAGGACGGACCGTTGCAAACTCTAATGAGCGACCAGATACGCCGACTGCGTACTCGAAATGTTATTTTGTCCCAGCTTCCGGACGAAGAATTTGCGCGGATTGCAGAGGCACTGCAACCGGTAAGTCTGACTCTTGGCACGGAGGTGTCGCAGCCGAACGAGCCCATCGAGTATATCTATTTCCCTGAGAGTGGCCTGATCTCAACCGATGCCCTCACCCGTAGTGGAGAGTCAGTTGAAGTAGGTCTTGTTGGAAGAGAGGGCATCTCGGGGTTGCCGGCCCTCTTCGGTCAGCCGCAGATGGGCCATGCAGTTCTCGTTCAGGGTGAGGGGCGGGGATACCGCATTCGAGCCTCTCTTCTACGAGAGGTATTCCTTGACGGAGGAGAACTCCGGAGAATGATCCACAACTTCACCTACCTCCAGTTCATCCAGATCAGCCAGTCTGTTTTGTGCAATCGCCTCCATGACGTGGAGACCAGACTCGCCCGCTGGCTCCTGATGTCCGCCGACAGAACGGAGAGCGATCAGCTCCATCTGACGCAGGAGTTCCTGGCTCAGATGCTGGGTGTGCAACGGTCGACGGTGACCGTCGCTGCAGGGGTTCTGCAGCGAAGTGGAATGATCGAGTACAGCCGGGGGAAGATTCTCATCCTGAACCGGGCCATGCTGAAGGAAGCCGCCTGTGAGTGCTATCACATCGTCAATGAGGGATACGAGAAGCTGCTCAAGCGCGATGATGAAGGAAATTTGATTTATGTCTGATGTCCGACAGACGTAGATCCTCCAGATGTCTTAGATTTTGTGTTCTGGGTGCTGTAGCAAATCTTTTTTCTGTTCTGGACACCGTACTCGCAACCAAGAGCTCTCAGACGAATACCGGGCCACTCAATGAAAGAGCCATGAGGGTTCGGATGGGTTACATGGCCATTGGAGAGCTGCTCCCTCTGTTGCATTGATCTAACTTCCGAGATCTCTGATGCGTCAACAGCGTGAGAACGACCCCCCAGATTACTGGAGACGATAATGCCCAAAATTTTGTTGGCGGGACAGGATATGCATCTGCTTGCTACCAGGGCCGCAGTGCTGCAGCGGCTCGGGTGTCAGGTGCAGTGGGGCTCAAGTGCGAGGATTGAGTCGGTACTCAGAGAGGAACAGGTCGACATTGTGGTGCTCTGTCACACCCTGTCACTCAAGGAAAGGACAGAGCTGAACTCTCTCGCTCATGCCGGGTGGAGCACAACCCGGGTCCTTCAACTGGTGAGCATCTTCTGGGAAGAGGGCCACGAGATACTGGATGGCACAAGGGTGAGTATCTGCGAACCGCATCAACTGATACGAGAGGTGCAAGAACTGCTGCGCGAGTCTACAAGACGCCAAAGTAAACCTGGTCCGGTGAGTATCTGCTCCCCCCAGCAGAGACCCAAGCTCGTCCAGCAAAACGTCGGACGCTGACGCATCCAGCGGGACAGAGACAATCGCTTTTCAGCACGGCCCCCGCGATCTTACCAAATCATCTCCACACCTCTATCGATCGCTGCATTTAAAAATTGCAGCGATTTTGCTTTTGGTTCCCGCTCACGGAGCTGTCCTATCGGCTGCACACTTCAGCGTCATATCAATTCCAGCGTCCACAGGTCATGCAGGTGAAGCACACCCTCTGCCTGCCGTCCATCTGCGCCCGTCACGATCAAGGAAGTGATCTTCTTCTCCTCCATCAGGGCCAGCGCGGAAGAGGCGAAGGCGGCGGCCTGAATCGTCACCGGGCTCTGGTTCATGATCTCGCCTGCCGTCCGCTCGAGCGCACGGCCGCCATCGCGCTCCAGTAGTCGTCGCAGGTCTCCGTCGGAGATCATGCCTTTGAGCGTGCCATCTTCATCCTGCACCGTTGTCATGCCCAGCTTCCTGCGAGACATCTCATAGATGACCTCAGGCAGAAGTGTGGCAGTCGAGACCCGGGGCAGGGCATCGCCTGCATGCATCAGGTCGCGGACCCGCGCCAGCCGCTTGCCCAGTCTGCCGCCGGGGTGCAGCTCGGCGAAGTCTTCCGCCTTCCATCCCCGGCGGCGGCTTACCTCGAGTGCAAGCGCATCGCCCAGCGCCAGCATGACTGTGGTTGAGGCGGTAGGGGCGAGGTTGTGCGGACAGGCCTCCTCGGAGACGCTGGTGTCCAGCACGACGTCGCTGGCTGCGGCGAGCGTCGAGGCGGGATTTCCGCACAGCGTAATCAGCTTGTCCGCCAGACGCTTCAGCAATGGGAGCAGGCGCAGCAGCTCCTCTGTCTCTCCGCTCGAGGAAAGGACGAGGACCGTGTCTCCATGCGAGAGCATGCCCAGGTCTCCATGTACGGCCTCGGCCGGGTGTAGATAGTGTGCGGGCGTTCCGGTCGAGCACAGGGTAGCGGCGATCTTGCGCGCGATGATTCCGCTCTTCCCAATGCCGGTCACGATGACCCGGTTACGCCGGGCAATCGCCGCCAGCAGAAGGTCGACCGCCCGGGTAAACGCGGGCAGCATAGGGCCCTCCAGGCGCAGTGCAAGCTCAAAGAGAGCCTGTGCCTCGATGCGCACATATTCTGAGGGCGAGGTTTGGCCCGGGGGGGTAAGCGGAACGTCTGTCATCTCTCTGAACCTTCCCGATGCTAGCAGAACCACATCCGTGTTCCGTCACCTGTGACCGCGGTTGCAGGCTTTCCGTCTAAACTGGAAAGAAGGCCCGTTTTGCTGCGGGAAACTCCCGCGCCTTAGGTCGGGCAGGAAAGTTGGAGACGGATGCGTCGAGCCTTAATTCTGGGTGTCATGGTAGTCGGGATTTCGCTGCTGCTTTGGGCTGGTTGGCACAACCTCCGCGAGCGAAAGCTTGCAATGCAGAAGGCCCGGGAGAACCAGGTCATTCTTATTCCCGATAAAGGCGGCCAGGCGGAGTCACAAGGGGACGATGAGCTCGCTCCCAAGATGCGGGGCAAGAAGGCTCCCGGATTCTCTCTGACTGATCTTGAGGGCAAGAAGGTTTCGCTCGCTGACTACAAGGGGCGTCCCGTTATGGTGAACTTCTGGGCCACGTGGTGCGGTCCCTGCAAGGTAGAGATGCCCTGGTTCGAAGAGCTGCGCAAGCAGTACGCCGCCCAGGGATTCGAGATTCTCGGTCTGGCCGACGATGCCGATGCAGGCAAGGATGCGATCGCCAAGGTGGCCCAGCGGTCCGGCGTCACCTATCCCATCCTGCTGACCGACGGCAAGGTGCAAGATGCTTACGGCGGCCTCGACGTGCTGCCCATGTCCTTCTATATAGATCGCAACGGAGTCATCGTCGAGCAGACAGCCGGACTTGGGTCGAAAGATCAGATCGAAGCCAACATTAAAAAGACTATCGCCTCTGGCGGTGTCCAGCAGGCGGGGGGGCAGTGAGACATACGATTGCTGCCGCCGTTTTGTTGCTCTCCGGCATCGCGTGGAGTCAGCAGGGAACCCTGGCTGTCCCCGGCCCCAAGCCGAAGCAGTACGTCTCCTACGCAGCGGAGGAACAGGACCTTGCTGCGGGAAAAAAAGCAGTGCTTGAGCTGCGGTTTCACGTGACAGAAGGATTTCATGTTAACTCCCACACTCCGAAGTCGGAGCTGCTGATTCCGACAAAGCTTGACCTTCAACCAGCGACCGGCGTGAAGGCTTCGCCGGCGGAGTATCCGGCGGGTACGCTGTATAGCTTCAGCTTCGATCCCAGCGAAAAGCTTGACGTCTACACCGGCAACTTCACGGTCAAGGTGCCGGTGATCGCACAGGCAGGATCCCACACGATGAACGCGGTGCTGCGATATCAGGCCTGCGACAACGCGGCCTGTTACCCGCCGAAGAGTCTGCCGGTGCAGGTAGTCGTAACTGCGAAGTAGCATCGGCGAAATTCCCGCCTGATGACACCATCGAGATCGGGTGGCGATGGCATGATGGATGGAGAGGGCTAGCGGTAAGGCAATGGAAGATTTCAGAAGACTGACAAGACTGCCGGCGTATGTTTTCAACATTACAAGCGAGATGAAGGCAGCGGCCCGCAAACGCGGCGAAGACATCATCGACTTCGGAATGGGAAATCCCGACGGAGCTACGCCTGCCAACATCGTCAACAAGCTGATTGAGGCGTCGCAGAAGACCCAGACCCACCGCTACTCGCTCTCGCGCGGCATCCCGCGACTCCGCCGCGCCATCTCCAACTGGTACAAGACGCGTTACAACGTCGACATCGATCCGGAGACCGAGGCGATCGTCACCATCGGCTCCAAGGAGGGCATCGCCCACCTTTGTCTCGCTGTCCTCGACGACGCCGACACCGTTGCGGTGCCGAATCCCAGCTATCCCATCCATATCTTCGGGCCCGTCATTGCGGGTTCGCGGGTGCAGAGCATCAATATCGCGGACTCGAGCGCGGACGAGGTTCTGGCGCGACTCGAAGATGAGCTGCCTCGCATGGAGCCACGACCCCGGCTCCTGATCCTCAACTTTCCCGCAAACCCAACCACGCAGTGCGTCGATCTGCCGTTCTTCGAGCGCGTGGTGGCTCTCTGCAAAGAACTCGGCATCTATCTGGTGCACGATCTCGCCTACGCCGATCTAGTCTTCGACGGATACCGGGCTCCGAGTGTGCTCGAGGTGCCGGGCGCCAAGGATATTGCGGTTGAGTTCTTCACGCTCTCCAAGAGCTATAACATGCCAGGCTGGCGTGTCGGCTTTATGGTCGGGAACAAGAAGCTCGTCGCCGCGCTTGGCCGCATCAAAAGCTACTTCGACTACGGCACCTTTACACCGATCCAGGTGGCCTCCATCCAGGCCCTGGAAGGTCCGCAGGACTGCGTCAAGGAGATCGTCGAGAACTATAAGTGCAGGCGGGATGTGCTGGTTCCCGGCCTCAACAAGCTGGGCTGGCCGGTGGAGTTGCCGAAGGCCACCATGTTCGCCTGGGCAAAGATTCCGGAGCAGTACCGCGCGCTGGGATCGATCGAGTTCTCGAAGAAGCTGCTGACCGATGCCAAGGTAGCGGTCAGTCCCGGCGTGGGTTTCGGCGAGCATGGCGACGGCTACGTCCGTTTCTCGCTGATCGAAAACGAGGAGCGAACCCGACAGGCCTTGCGTGGCATCAAGCAAATGTTTCGCAACGGATAAACCTTTTGTATTCGGCAGTTATTACCTACATCTGTAGGTAAAGCTTCAGCTGTAATGCCTCGGTGTCTCTCTGGGAGGCACATGCAGGATAGTGCCTGCTGATTCTCGTCGTTACTATTTCGTCACTATGGTTTCATTCGGGAGTATCATCAATATGTGCCGAAATACTCTATCGTCGTCCCTTTTCATAACGAAGAAGACAATGTCACAACTCTCTACGACCGCCTGAAGGCGGTGATGGAGCAGATTGGCGAGAGCTTTGAACTCGTCTTTGTCGATGATGGCTCCCGCGACCGCACCTATCGTCTGCTGGAAGAGATCGCGGCGGTCGATTCGCGCGTGCTTGTGATCAAGCTGCGCCGGAACTTCGGCCAGACCTCCGCTCTTGCAGCCGGTTTCGACCACGCGCAGGGCGACTTCATCCTCGCCATGGACGGCGATCTGCAGCACTCTCCGGACGAGATTCCCAACTTTCTGTCGAAGCTCGAAGAGGGCTACGACGTCGTCAGTGGATGGCGCGCGCAGCGCGGCGACAACTTCATCATGCGGCGTATCCCCTCGCGTGCTGCCAACTGGCTGATGGCGACGCTCAGCGGAGTCAATATTCACGACTTCGGTACTACCTTCAAGGCATATCGCCGTGAGGTCATTCACAACATTCCGCTCTACGGTGAGATGCATCGTTTCATCCCGGCCCTGGCCTCCTGGTATGGCGCCAGTATCTGCGAGATTCCCATCTCCAATCCGAGCCGCCAGTTCGGAAAGAGCCACTATGGCATCTCGCGCACCTTCCGCGTCTTCTTCGACCTGCTTACGATTCGCTTCCTGTTGAAGTACATGACGCGGCCGCTGCACTTCTTTGGAACCATCGGTGCGCTCAGCGCGTTCACAGGATCGGCTCTTGCGGTCTGGCTTCTCATCCTCAAGGTGCTCACTGCTCAGCCCGTGATGGATCTGCATGGCCCGCTCTTCGTCGTTGCAGGGGTACTGATTCTCGCAGGCGTCCAGATGATCGGCATCGGTCTTCTTGGGGAACTGCAGGTGCGCCACTTCCATACTGCATCGCACCGCGCTCCTTACGCCGTTGACCGCATCCTGCGGCTTCGTTCGGAAGAGAGCCTGCTGCAGTAATCTCTTCTCCTGGTATCGCCTGCTATCCTCTTGAAACAAATTGTGACGAGAGGCATCGAATCACCCATGCAGGCGATACAGATCTTCCAGCACGGCGGCCCTGAAGTTCTCCAGTTTATCGATCTCCCCACCCCCACTCCGGGGCCGGGGCAGGCGCTCATTCGCATTGAAGCTTCGGGCGTCAACTTTATCGACACCTACCTGCGCGAGGGTCGTTACCCCGCGACCCTGCCCTACACGCTCGGCCAGGAGGCCGCCGGTACGATCGTCTCGCTTGGCGATGAGACCTCGTCCAGCGGCTTCAAAGTCGGCGACCGCGTCGCCTGGACCACCTTCCCGGGAACCTACGCACAGCTGGCCGTCGCTCCGGTCGAGCTGCTCGTCCACGTTCCCGCGGCCGTTACCTCCCAGCAGGCGGCCGCTGCCATGCTGCAGGGCATGACCGCTCATTATCTCGCTCACTCAAGCTATCCCATCCGGTCAGGAGACGAGGTCCTCATCCATGCCGGAGCCGGAGGCGTCGGCCTCCTGCTCACCCAGATCGCCAAGTCGCTCGGAGCCCGGGTCCTGACGACCGTCTCCAACGATGAGAAGGCTGGGCTCTCCCGCGCTGCGGGGGCCGATGAGGTCATCCTCTACACCCAGGAGGACTTCGCTGAAGCCGTCAAGCGACTTGCTCCCGGCGGTCTGCACGCCGTCTATGACTCTGTCGGCAAGACCACCTTCGAGAAATCGCTCTCCGTCCTTCGCCGCCGGGGAACGGTGGTGCTCTTCGGTGCCTCCAGCGGAGCCGTACCTCCCTTTGACCTCATCCGCCTCTCGCAGATGGGTTCGCTCTACGTCACGCGCCCGACGCTGAAGGATTACATCGCGACTCGCGAAGAGCTCGACCAGCGTACCGCCGATATCTTCCGTCAGATTGAGCATGGCAAGCTGAACCTCCGGATCGAGCACGTCTATCCGCTCGCCGATGCTGCTCACGCGCATCGAGATCTCGAAGGCCGCAAGACGACAGGGAAGCTACTGCTCATCCCCTGACGCTTCTCACCCCTGACCTCTATCATTTTTCGTTCCTCCGGGATAACCTTCCGTCGTCGCAGCTTAAAAGATGCTCCGGGAGCGTGAAGGAAATATAAACCGCTGCCTGCTGTTTCTCGCGAATAATGAAGACGTCTTGAACAGACGGCGCACCCGGCGAGACCTCGACCTCTCCAGACGCCATCGCAAAGGAGTTTTCCCTCGGAATGAGCACTCTTAGAACCACCAACGTTCTTCTCGCAGCCATCGTGCTTGTTCTTCTAGCCCTCGTCCTGCGTCCACTGCGAACTCCCGAGCCTGTCCTGGCCCAGTCTTCCGATACGGACTACTACTTCGAGCCCGGCACATTTCTCGTTCGAGCTCCTGATAACAGCCAGCAGATCACCGTCTACGCAAAGGTTGTCGTCGATCTCCGGAATGGTCGTATCTGGGCCTTTCCCACGTTTTCAACTGCACCCTATCCCGCGGATCCCATCTACAGCAAGCCACAGACTTCGCATCCATTCGAACTTGGCCGCTTTGCGCTGGAAGATACCAAGAAATTCTCTCCCCTCTCGACGGATCACTAAGCTCCGCTTCGTCTCTTTTGACTTAGGGCTCGCGAATACCGCAAACTTGAGAGACACGCTCTATACCTGCGGCCACATCCATTCGCCCGGCTGTCGTGCCGTTTTCTTTCACCTTGTACCGCAATGAAATGCTCGGGAAGCGCGGTGAGAATCCGCCACTGCCCCGCAACTGTGATTCGCGCACACTCGTCACATGACGCTTGTGAATGCTGCCTGGCTCACTCCCACTGACATATCCTCGGGAAGGGAACAGCCGTCGAAGGCAACATGGAACGCGACAGTCAGGAGACCGGTTTCGTTGTCGCACAGCAGCCACGTTCCCGAGGGGGGAACGAGGAGTCAACCTTCATGTACGCATCCGCGCGCCCGTCTGCGGTCCCGCCCGTCTTCCGCCTTGTTCTTCTTTTAGCGTTCTCCCTCTTCGGCGCGGTCTCCTCGCACGCCGTCATCGTTCGCGGAACAGTCACCGATCCGCTCGGCGCCGCGGTCCCCGGAGCCCGGGTTCAGCTTATCCAGGGCAAAAACGTCGCTGGCTCGGGGCTCAGCGCGTCCGACGGCTCGTTTGAGATCCGCAGCACCGGCTCCGGACGATTCCTCCTGCTGACCTCTGCCGCTACCTTCACTCCCGGCATCGGTCAGAGCTTCTACGGCGGCCGCACCGACATCGTCACTCGCAACGTGACTCTTGAGATCGCTTCCGTTACGGCACAGGTCACCGTCACGGCGACCGGAATCCCGACGCCCATTCAGCAGGCCAGCTCGGCCATCAATCTCATCCCGTTTACCGCACTCCAGACCCGCGTCGGCATCGTCGATGATCTCCGCCAGTCTCCCGGAGTCAACGTCGTCCTCAGTGGACAGTATGGCGGCGTCGGTTCGCTCTTCGTGCGTGGCGGAAACTCCGACGCCAACAAGGTCATGATCGACGGCGTCACCTCCGAGGATGTCGGCGGACGCTTCGACTTCGGGACCGTCTCCTCCACCGCGCTCGATGGATTTGAGCTGTATCGTGGACCCAACAGCGTGCTCTATGGCTCTGACGCCGGAGCCTCCGTGGTCAACTTCAGCACGCCTCGAGGAGCCACGCTTCGGCCCATCCTCAACTACACCGGGGACGCAGGAAACTTCCACACCTGGCGCAACGAAGTGACGGTTGGCGGTGCCCACAATCGACTGGACTACTACGGAGCCTTCTCGCGCTTCGACTCCTCCAATTCGCTCCCCATGGACCGCTACCATGTGTCCACCAGCGCCGCAAATATCGGCTACAACATAACTGCAAATACGCCGCTTCGCTTCACCATCCGCAACGCGGTCTCGGCCACCGGAGTTCCCAACGCTCACGACTTCTTTGGCATCTCCGCCGCAGGCAAGCAGGCCGATCAGGATCTCTACTCCGGTGCGACCATCGAGAACCGGCATCGCAACTGGCACAACCTCGTTCGCTACGGCATCGCCCGCAAGCGCGAGCAGCTTGTCCAGTTCTATCCCGTCGGGGAGAATATCCCTGTCTTCGGTTTCGATACCTACTTCGGCAACACCGTTACCATCAAGGGAGCAAACGGCTACAGCGCCACCGGCCGCGCCGCCATCAACTACGGCGGCATCTACCCCGCGGCAAATGACCTCTCTTCATTGCGTGACGAGCTCTACTTCCAATCCGACTACACCTTCTCGCCCCACTTCATCGGTCTCTTCGGTTTCCGCTACGAAGACGAGCGCGGTTCCTCGAACAGCTCCTTCAGCAACGACAAGACCAAGCGCACCAACTATCAGTACACGCTCCAGTTTCAGGGTGACATCCTCAACCGTGTCTTCTACTCGCTCGGCGGAGCCATCGAGCGCAACGATCTCTTCGGGACCGCTGGGACTCCCCGCTTCGGCCTCGCCTGGATCGCGGTTCGGCCGGGCAGTGGATTCATGCAGGGAACCAAGGTCCGGGCTAACGCCGCCACCGGCGTGCAGGAACCCTCGCTCTCGGCCGAATTCAACTCGCTCTACACCCAGCTCGTTGAAGCTGGAGCGACGGACCTGATCACCGCATACAACGTTCGTCCCGTGCAGGCCCTTCGCTCGCGAACCTACGATATCGGTGTCGATCAAAACATCTACGGCCAGAAGCTCATCCTCAAGGCCGGCTACTTCCACAACCAGTTCAGCCACCAGCTGGACTATGTGGACTCGGGCACCCTGAAGACCGTCTTCGGGATCGATACCACCAAGGCGCAGCTCTTCGGAGCGCTCCTGAACACCCTTGCATATCGTGCGGAAGGCTTCGAAGGCGAGCTGCAGTATGCACCCGTTCCCCGCATCCTGCTGCGCGGCGGCTATACCTATCTGGACTCACTTGTCGAGCAGTCGTTCTCAACCGACGCTGCAGCCAACGGAACCGCCACGGAGAACCCGAACCTCCCCGGAATCCCCATCGGATCCTCCTACCCACTCGTCGGACAGCGACCCTTCCGGCGTCCTCCCCAGACCGGCTTCTTCGCCGCGCAGTACACGACCACCAAATTCTCGGCAGCGCTCAAAGGAGCCTTCTCCAGCCGCGCCGACGACTCCACCTTCCTCTCCTACTCCGACGTAAATGGCGACAACACCCTGCTGCTGCCTAATCGCAATCTCGACTACGGCTACGCGAAGCTCGACGCCTACGGCACCTATGCTGCGACGCATCGGGTCTCTGTCTTCGCCGAGTTGAACAATCTCCTCTCGCAGCAGCACATCGGACCCATCGGCTATCCGTCGCTCCCTTTCACCTTCCGCACCGGACTCAAGGTCAGGGTTGGAGGCGACTAGAAGATCCTGTCAAGCCCGGGAGCGCTCGAACCGCCGGAGAATACAGCACTTATGGCGTGCCGATACGTTTCGCTCGATCTTCTAAAATAGAGAGTGAAAGTAAAGAGGCTTCGTGAATAGAGTTTCCCCCGCCGACCCGGGTTCGTTATCCACGGAGCCTCTTTGTCATTCGCGACACTGGAGTCAAGCAGGTAGCTGGTTGGCCACCAGTTCTGCAGCCGTATGCGGAGCTAACATCCATCTCCGGTTCACCAGATAAAACAAACGCTTGCACCTTCCATCGGTTCCCGATATAGTCGGAATCCGATTATGAAGAACTCTTCCAACGCCCCTCTCTCTGCGGCGACGCTTCACATCCTTCTCGCACTCGCGAGCGAGGATCTCCACGGCTACGGCATTATTCAGGAGATTGCACGGCAGTCTCAGGGAAGCTATCGGCTTGGGCCGGGAACGCTCTACGACAATCTCAAGAAATTGATGGACCAGAAGCTTGTAATCGATGTCCCGCGCTCGGCGCTGCCAAAGGATGAAGAGCGGAGGTTTTATCGGATGACGTCTGCGGGCCGCGAGGTTCTGAAGGAAGAGGTCGACCGTCTGCGGGACGTGATTGCAACGGCTCAGTCGCGGCTCAGAGAGAGGAGACCACGCAACGCATGAAGACCATTCTGCGCATCGCCTATCGTGGCATGATCCGCCTCTACCCGGCCTCGTTCCGAAGCGAGTTTGGCGACGAGATGCTATGGATCTTCGACGAAGAGTTGAGCAGAGGCAATGCCAGGGCGCTCTTCATGGATGCCGCCCGTTCCCTCGTCGTGCGGCGCTTGAGAACGCCGAGTGAGCAGTTTGCACCCAGTGGCTACTACGTCGAGATCGAGTCTGCATTGCCTGCGCAGAGGATAGCCCAGGCGATGATGGCCATCTTCTACTTCGGACTTGGACTCGGAATTATCGTTCTCCCCGAGGTTCTCTGGATCCTCGACGCGTCTCGGGGCGTTCACGGGGCCGATCACGGTTGGCTGCTGAGCCATATAGGAAACATGGCCGCCTCCCTCCACGCATGGTGGCCGAACAAATAAACAGGTCAAAAAAGCGCTGTTCAGGAGAGAGAACGGGATGAAAACCTGCAGGATGGGTCTGGCTTGGACGGCAGTAGGGATCTTCGCGGTGGCGGGTGCGCTTCATGCGCAGGATGTCGCAGGAACCTGGCAGGGAACGGTCAGCGGGGAGAAGCAGCAGCTCCGGGTCGTGCTCCAGATCGAGAAGGGAAGCGACGGAGCCCTGCACGGCAAGGCCTACAGCATCGATCAGACGCCTACCCCGGCAGGCATGACGACCGTCTCCTTCGCGGATTCGATCCTGAAGTTTACAGTTGATGCATTTCATGCCACATATGAAGGCAGGATGAGCCCGGACGGCAAGACGATCGCGGGAACCATGACGCAGGGAACGGCGAAGCCGCTGAACCTTGAGCGCGCGACTCCGCAGACTGCATGGAAGATCGACGCATCTCCGCATACTGTCCAGTTTGTGACCGTCGAGAAGGACGTAAAGCTGGAGGTGCTGGACTGGGGAGGCACTGGGCGGCCTCTGGTTCTGCTGACTGGTCTCGGCAACGATGCGCACATCTTCGACAAGTTCGCGCAAAAGTTGACCGACAAATATCACGTATACGGAATAACCCGTCGCGGATTCGGCGAATCGAGCAAGCCTTCGCCGGAGGGGAATAACTATGCGGCGGAGCGCATGGGGGAGGACGTAATCGCGGTCCTCGATGCGCTCCATCTGGAGAAACCCGTGCTCGCGGGTCATTCAGTCGCGGGCGAAGAGCTGAGCTACGTCGGAAACAGCCATCCGGAGAGGGTGGCTGGGCTGATCTATCTCGACGCCGGATATTCCTATGCGCTCTACGACGAGGTCAACGGAGCCGCTGTGATCGATATGAAAGTGCTTCGGGAGCAACTGGAGAGAATGGCCCCCGGCAAGATGCCCCAGGATCAGAATAAATTCCTCGCCGAGTTGCATGAGAATCTCGTCCGGGTCGAGAAAGAGGTGGCCTTCCAGCAGGAGCAGATGAAAGATATGCCTCCTCCTCCGCCTCCTCCAGCCGGGGGTGGACCCAAACCTCCGCCAGCAGGCGCTGCCATCATCGGCGGAGTGACGAAGTTCACGACGATCAAGGCTCCCGTTCTGGCGATCTTCGCCGACCCGCACGACATTGGCAACGCGTTCAAGGACAATCCCAAGGCTCGCGCCGCCTTTATCGAATCCAACAATCGCAGTACCGAGCAGCAGGCGGTAGCCTTCGAGCGGCAGGTACCCTCGGCGCATGTGGTGCGCATCCCCAATGCACAGCACTACGTCTTCATCTCCAATGAGGCGGATGTGTTGCGGGAGATGAATGCCTTTATCGCCACGCTCAACTGAGAGCAGGGCAACGTCTTGAGCGGCATACGAGCAGCAAGTCCGGGCTTAAGTCACGATATTCGAATACTTTGCGCAAAATATAGGGGAGGGGACCGAGTCACAGGACAGCAAAAAGCGTCTAACAAGGAGGAAGGAAGTCGAAACACATGACCCTCGGAAAACTGCTCTTTGCGACTACACTTTTTGCCTCCCCCCTCTTCGTCCTTGCTCAGGAGGGGCCCTCGACCCAGGCTATCGTCACCGTCAACTCGAAATCACCCCAGCAGCTGACGACGGAGACCCTCAAGGCGCGGGTAAATAACCACGAAACCCAGCTCACGGCCGTCGTGCCGGTCAAACCCAACGGAACCCAGGTCGCCCTCCTGATCGATGATGGCCTCCGAAGCTCCATCGGTCGCCAGTTCTCTGACATCAAGAACTTCATCAGCTCCTTACCGCAGGGCACCGAGGTTCTCGTTGGATACATGCAGAACGGACGCGTCGTCGCGCAGCAGCCCTTCACCACCGATCTCAAGGCAGCGGCAGCGAGTCTCAGAATTCCGCTGGGTTCGCCGGGACTCAGCGCCAGTCCCTACTTCTGCCTCTCCGACTTTGTGAAGCATTGGCCGGGCAGCGCCGAGGGTTCAAGCGCACAGGGTTCCATGCTTCCTGCGAAGGCGCGGTTCGTCCTCATGATCACCAATGGCGTCGATCCATATAACGGCAGTGTCAGCCCTATGAACCAGAACAGCGTGTACGTCGACACCGCGATCCGCGATGCCCAGAGCGCGGGAGTGCCCGTCTACTCCATCTACTATGGCGATGCCGGGATCCGCGGAGGAAACGCCAGCTTCAGCGGTCAGAGCTATCTGGCCAAAGTAGCCGACGAGACCGGAGGCCAGGGCTACTTCCAGGGACTTGGAAATCCTGTCTCTCTGACGCCCTTCTTCGACAAGTTCCGTAAGTCGATCTCCGAGAGCTTTGTTGCAACCTTCCCTGCCCCTGCGAAGTCGCGCGATCTCGTGGAGCTGAAGTTCTCGACGACACTGCCAGCAACCAAGCTCCAGGCTCCGCGCTACGTTCGTCCCGGCACCCGTATTACCGGATCTCAGTCTGCCTCTAACCGAGGTTGAGCCCGGCAGCCTTGTAGATCGATTCGATATAGCGAATGTCCCTCAGACCCTCTTCGCCGGGGGTCGAGGGGCGCTGGTTCTGGAGAATGCATTTGGAGAAATGATCCACCTGATCGACGAACTGGCTGGGATCATGCAAGGTTGAAGCTTCATCGATCTTCGTCGCAGGACCGTTGCGATCCTTCCTGAACGATGCCGTGAGATGCTGGCCCTCGTAGTTGAAGTTGTCGAACTCAAGCCAGCCGTTCGAGCCAAATACCTTGGCGTAGCTGGGCATCTGCGCACCATAGGTGGTCGAGCAACTTGCGACCGTGCCGGAAGGGAAGCGCATCGTCCAGGAGAGATTCTCTTCGATATCGATGAAACGTTCGTCGTTCTTGTTCGAGGTGGCCACAGCCGTAAAGGCGACGGGTTCTTCGCCGGTCAGGTAGCGAGTAGCGTTCAGGCAGTAGATGCCGACGTCCATCAACGGGCCTCCACCGGCGAGCGCACGCTGGGTTCTCCACTCGCCCTTCGCGATGTTGAAGCCATTGGCGCTGTCGATCGCCTGCACGCTGCCCAATGCGCCCGACCTGATCATCTCGATGGTCTTCAACGTGTAGGGCTCGAAGTGCATCCGATACGCAATCATCAGCTTTACGTCAGCCGCCTTGCAGGCCGCAATCATCTGCTCGCACTCCGCAACCGAGACCGCCATGGGCTTTTCACAGAGCACATGCTTGCCAGCCTTGGCTGAGCGAATCGTATATTCCGCATGCATGCTGTTCGGCAGACAGACGATGACTGCGTCGATCGCTTTGTTCTCGCGGATGCGATCCATGTCCTCGTAGCCGTAGATCGACTCCTTCGGCACGCCATACTGCGCAGCGATCTTTTCTGCTTTATCGCGATGTCCGCTGACCAGTCCGGTGACCGTCGAGGTTGAGCCCTGTGCGATGCCGCGCATGTGATGGTCGGCGATGCGGCCGAGGCCAATGACGCAGTAGCCGATCTTCTTCGCAGGGCTCTGCCCAACGAGCGGAAGCGAAGAAAACGTATGGGCCGCCAGGCCGAGAGCACTCATCTTTGAAAATTCTCTACGGGAGATCGTCATGCCAGCCAGCTCCGTTTTCCGAGGATTTCTTTCGGGCACCAGAATAAAGACTGACGCCCAAAGAAGAAAGGCCCCGGAGAGATTCTCCGAGGCCCTTTTCTGTTTTTGCGCCTAGTGGGCGGCTTTCGCCGTCCGCGAAGGTCTAGTACATGCCGTCCATACCGCCGCCGTGGTTGTGTCCACCGGCCGGGGCTTCCTTCTTCTCCGGAATCTCGGAGATCATAGCCTCGGTGGTGAGCATCAGACCAGCGATCGACGCCGCATTCTGCAGGGCAGTGCGGGTGACCTTGGTCGGATCGATGACGCCAGCCTTTACCAGGTCCTCGTAGGCGCCCGTTCCGGCGTTGTAGCCGAAGTTGGGTTCCTTCGATTCGTGGATCTTGCCGATCACGACAGCACCCTCTTCGCCGGCGTTGGAGACGATCATGCGAAGGGGCTCTTCGATGGCGCGACGAATGATGTTGGCACCGATCTTCTCGTCACCCTCGAGGCTCTTGACGACCTCATCGACAGCCGAAGTTGCGCGGATCAGCGCAACGCCGCCGCCGGGGACGATGCCCTCTTCGACAGCCGCGCGGGTCGCGTGCATTGCGTCCTCAACACGAGCCTTCTTCTCCTTCATCTCGGTCTCGGTAGCTGCACCGACCTTGATGACGGCAACTCCGCCGACCAGCTTGGCGAGACGCTCCTGGAGCTTCTCACGGTCGTAGTCAGAGGTGGTCTTGTCGATCTGCGCGCGAATCTCCTTCACGCGGCCCTCGATCTCGCCGCCCTTTCCGCCGCCGTCGACAATGGTGGTGTTGTCCTTGTCGATGGTGACGCGCTTGGCGGTGCCCAGGTCCTCAATCTTGACGGACTCGAGCTTGATGCCGAGGTCCTCGGTGATGGCCTTGCCACCGGTGAGGATCGCGATATCCTGCAGCATCGCCTTGCGGCGATCGCCGAAGCCGGGTGCCTTGACCGCAGCGACGTTCAGCGTGCCGCGCAGCTTGTTGACGACCAGGGTCGCCAGAGCCTCACCGTCTACATCCTCAGCGATGATGATGAGCGGCTTGGCGGTGCGGGCAATCTGCTCGAGCATGGGGAGCAGGTCCTTCATCGAGGAGATCTTCTTCTCATAGATGAGGATGTAGGGGTTTTCGAGAGCAGCTTCCATGCGCTCTGCGTCGGTGACGAAGTAGGGCGAGAGGTAGCCGCGATCGAACTGCATACCTTCAACGACGTCGAGCTGAGTCTCCATGGTGCGCGACTCTTCAACGGTGATGACGCCATCCTTGCCGACCTTCTTCATGGCCTCAGCGATGATGGTGCCGATCTGCGCATCCGAGTTGGCCGAGATAGTTCCGACCTGGGCGATCATGTCGCCGGAGACGGGCTTCGACAGCTTGGAGAGAGCGCCGCCCTGCACAACGCCGTGCTCATCCCGCTTGCCGATGATGGCCTCAACAGCCTTGTCGATGCCGCGCTTCAGCGCCATCGGGTTTGCGCCGGCAGCCACGGTCTTCACGCCCTCGCGGTAGATAGCCTGAGCCAGAACGGTGGCGGTGGTGGTTCCGTCGCCAGCGACGTCCGAGGTCTTCGAAGCAACCTCACGCACCATCTGCGCGCCCATGTTCTCGAGGCTGTTGCCGAGCTCGATCTCCTTGGCGACGGTGACGCCGTCCTTGGTGATCGTGGGCGAGCCGAACTTCTTCTCGATGACGACGTTGCGGCCCTTCGGGCCAAGTGTGACCTTCACTGCGTCGGCCAGCGTGTTAACGCCACGCAGGATCGCCTGACGCGAATCTTCTCCATGCAGAATCTGCTTTGCCATTTCTTACTCCTGTCGCCGCTCGTGAGCGGCTTTCTTGAAGTTGACCTCAGGGGCTGAAGCCCCTTCAGGGAATCTGCTGATTCACACGGCTGAAGCCGTGTGCTTAACAAAACTTGTTGCGGCTGAAGAGTGTTCCTCGAGGCTTCAAAGCGATCGATCTGCTCTTTGAGGCGATCTCTTCATTCCGGCGATGAATGCGCCAAAGGCGCCTTTCGCCGTCCGCGCAGGATTACTTGAGGATGCCGAGGACTTCTTCTTCGCGCATGATCAGGAACTCTTCGCCTTCGAGCTTGATCTCGGTGCCCGAGTACTTGCCGAAGAGGATCTGGTCGCCTGCCTGGACGTCGAGCGGGAAGACCTTGCCTTCGTCGTTGGACTTGCCCTTACCGACCGAGATGACTTCGCCCTGCTGCGGCTTCTCCTTGGCGGAGTCAGGGATGATGATGCCGCCGCGAAGGGTTTCGCCCTCTTCGACGCGGCGGACCAGAATGCGATCGTGTAGCGGTGTGAATGTCTTCGCCATTACTTACCTCTCCTTGTTGCATGTATTTCCGGACAGAAAATCTCTGGCCGGGTTGTAATCACGCATCACGTGCCAAGGCGGGAGTTTCCGCCTCCGACTGATGCAAGCTTTTGGAATTGCCATCGCTGCCTCCCCGTTGGGCCCAGGGGAGAATCGCCTACCGGTCTGCCTTGTAGGCGATTAGCACTCGATGCCTCCGATTGCTAACGATAGGGCACCGGTGCTACTGGTGTCAACTATCGAAGATGAAATGTGAGTGAAAGTCACGCAAGCTTGTGGAATGAGGCGAAGGGTCCTGGATCTTCGAGACTTACGAGGGTAGGCGGTCAGTTCTTGAGCCGTTACAACGGCTCCTCGGGAGAGGTAAAATATGTGCCATGATGTTGTCCCGTCGCAAGGTTCTGTTTCGCCTCGTCCCTGTCTGTGTCACGGCTGTCCTGGCTGCTTCTAGCCTGCTCGCGCAGGACTCTCCTGTTCGTAAGGGGCGCAAGTACAAGCCGCCGCCAGAGACCTCAAAGATCACAGTGCAGGTTAGTAAGAAGTACAACGGCAAACCGATCATGAATGCGGCTGTCATTTTCAATCCCTATAAGGACGGGAAAGACATCGGCAATCTTGAGGTGAAGACCGATCCCGAAGGCAAGGCTTCCCTCGACATCATTCCCACAGGATCGTTGGTGCGCGTGCAGGTAATTGCGAACGGCTTCGCGACCTTTGCGAAGGACTACCAGGTGGATGAGGCGACGAGAGATATCTCCATCGAGATGCTCCGCCCACGGGAGCAGGTCTCTTCGTATCGCGACAACACGGACGCACCTTCGGAGCGGAAGTGGGGCGTTCAGGAGCCGGTTCGTCCGAAGTCGGCCGAACAGAAGCCGGATTCGAGCAGCTCTCCGCAGAGCTCCCAGCCTTCTCCCAGCGACTCCTCGCAGCAGCCGGCACCGAAGCAATAGGCGGACGCGGCATGGGACGTCTTGCCGGGAAGACCGCTCTTGTGACTGGCGCGGCCAAGCGGATCGGCCGCACAGTTGCGCTCACGCTCGCGGAAGAGGGAGCGAACGTTGCGATCACCTATCGCTCTTCGCAGCCTGAGGCTCAGGAGACAGTAAGAGACCTGATTGCCAAGGGTGTTCAAGCGGTCGCGATCCGTTGCGATCTCTGCGATCCCGAAGCCGTTCAGCGAACCGTCGCCGAGACTGCGGATCGCTTTGGCAGGCTGGATATCGTCGTCAACAATGCAGGAATGTTTGAGTCTGTAGCTCTCGAGGATATCTCAGTGGAGCAGTGGGATCGCATGTTCGCGACCAACACGCGGGCGCCCTTCCTGGTTGCGCGAGCAGCTTTGCCTCATCTTCGGCAGGTGGAAGGCCGCATTGTGAACATCGGTTCTCTTGGCGGCCAGCATCCATGGGCGACTCACGGGCATTACTGCACGTCGAAGGCGGCGCTGCACATGTTGTCGGAGACGATGGCGAAAGCGTGGGCTCCTGAGGTCAGCGTGAACGCCGTCGCTCCGGGCATGATCGTTCAGGGGGAGATCGAAGAGGCCTATGAACACTTCGCGCGCAAGACTCCGATGCAGCGCAACGGTACTGCGGAGGATGTCGCCGCGGCGGTCCTGTTCTTTGCTTCTGCTCCCACGTTTATCACCGGACAACTTCTGACGGTCGATGGGGGCCTGGGGCTAAGCTAGCCGGTTCCGATGGGCAGCGGGAGAGGGCCGAGCGTCGCTCGAGAAAGAATCTCAGTCTGCCGCGGCCTTGCTTTTGTGCTGCGCGACCATATCGAGAAAGTAGCGGTGGACGCGCGGATCGTGTCCCAGCTCGGGGTGGAAGGTGGCGGCGAGCAGGTGGCCTTCCCGGACGAGGACGGGATCGTTCTGGCGGGTGGCGAGGATTTCAACTGCGGCTCCGGTGCGGGTGATGCGGGGAGCGCGAATGAAGACCATCTCGATGGGATCGCCTGGCAGCTTCGATTCGGAGTGGAGGATGGTCGAGTCGATCTGGCGGCCATAGGAGTTGCGCTCCACGGTAACGTCGAGCGTTCCGAGCGACTTCTGGGAGGGGTTGCTGACATCGGTGGCCAGCAGGATGACTCCGGCACATGTTCCGAAGGTCGGGGTGGCGTGGACGAAGTCTTTGAGGATATCGAAGAAGCCCCGCTGCTCAAGGAACCGGAGCATTGTGGTGGACTCGCCTCCAGGCATCACCAAGCCATCGATACCTTCGAGGTCGGAAGGGAGCCGGACGAGCTTTGGGGTGGCACCAAGCTGGCGGAGAACGTTGGCATGGGCGTCGTAGGCTCCCTGAAGTGCCAGCACGCCGATGGTGAGCCCGTTCCCTGCGGTGTCTTCCACACTGGTATTTACCGTCATCCCGTCCCCCGTACTTTATTGCGCAAAATCTTCAAAAGATTAGAGTTAGCTTTGGACCTCAAGATCTGCGGCATGACTGCCGGTCTGGTGGCCTGGAACTTCCCGTTCACGTTCGCTGAAGCTCCTATTTAAAGTATAGAGAATTTGGGCTATCCATTCGGCACTAGAAAGTGATTGTCTTGCTTGGAGATAGACGCTTGGGAGCTTGACAAAATCCCTCGGGGAAAGAATCTTCGAGATTCGGCTCCGTTTTAGCAGAGGGTGAGCGCGGACGGGTCGGGGAGGCAGGAAAGGATGAAGGGGATGGCAAGTTATCCGAGCCTTGAGGATCGCCTGGTGGTGGTGACGGGTGGGGCTACGGGGATCGGTGAGGCGATCGTCGAAGCCTTTGCGGAACAACGGGCGCGGGTGGTCTTTCTCGACATCCAGGATGAGGCGGCTGGGGAGCTGGTTGCGCGAATCGGGGGTGCGGGAGGGAAGGCTCCGGTCTATTACCGGTGTGACCTGACGAGCATCGATAGGCTGCAAGATACGACTGCAGAGATCGTCGACCGGTTCGGACCTGTGGACGTGCTGGTCAACAACGCGGCGAACGATGCCAGGCATGGGATCGAGCAGGTCACGTCCCAGAGCTGGGACGATGCGATTGCGGTGAACCTCAAGCACCAGTTCTTTATGACCCAGGCGATCGCGCCGGGGATGCGAAAGACGGGGCGCGGATCAATCATCAATATGAGCTCGATCAGCTGGGTGATTCCGTCGACCAATGTGCCGGTGTACGTGACGGCGAAGGCCGCAATTGTCGGGATGACACGGACGCTGGCCCACGAGCTGGGGCAGCACAACATACGAGTGAATTGCGTTATGCCGGGCGCAATTGCCACGGAGCGGCAGAAGCGGCTGTGGCTGACGGAGGAATATAAGGCAGAGGTCTTGAAGCGCCAGGCGTTGAAGAGACTGATTGAGCCGGAGGAGGTGGCGCGGCTGGTGTTGTTTCTGGCATCGGATGACAGTGCGGCGATCACGAACCAGAGTTATGTCATCGATGGTGGGTGGGTGTAGAGCGCCTCAGCACGACCAGATGTCGAAGGAGCAAGTTGCTGCATTTGTAGTAAGAAGATAAATCTGTAACCAACAGGATCAGACAATCATTATGGAAAAGAAACAAACCGAGATTGCAGCCAGGGTGGCGGTGGCGGATTCATCGCCAATCCCCGAAGCTATGGGGTCGAACTCCCTCTTCACCCGGCGTGAGATGCTGGGATTAACCGCTATGGCAGGTTTCGCGGGGTTGACCGGTATTGCGCCCGAAGCTGTTGCACAGACTGCCCAGAAGCGGCCCCGTATCGCTTGTCTCGTCAGCTATTGGGGTCTTCCGACTTCACATGCGGACTGGATCATAGATAAGCTGATGGACGGTTATTGGTGGAAGGGCGCACACACCCCTTCGCGGGTGGACGTGGTGTCCGTTTACATCAATCAGTTCGACACGAGCCTGCTGGGTCAGAAAGTTTGCAAAGCGAAGAATATTCCCATCTACAAAACAGTCGGTGAAGCGGTCACGCTTGGCGGGCAGGAACTTGCGGTGGATGGTGTTGTCATCGTCTGCGAGCATGGGAATTATCCAACTGACCTCAAGGGGCACTGGCTCCTGCCGCGCTGGTGGATCTACCAGCAGGTCATCCATGTCTTCGAGCAGAGCAAACGCTCCGTGCCCATATTCAACGACAAGCACCTCTCCTACAACTGGGACGATGCCAAGTGGATGTTCGACAAATCCCGTGAGCTGAACTTCCCCCTGACCGGCGGTTCCTCCATACCGATTTACTATCGCAAGCCCGAGATTGAAATCGCCGTCGATACGCCGATCAAGAACTCGATCGTGGTTGGAGACACCGCAGATGAGGGAGCCACGTTCCATGCTGTCGACGTGCTCCAGGCATTTCACGATCGCCGCAAGGGCGGCGAGACGGGCGTCAGGTCGGTGCAGTCCATTCGGGGGCCTGAAACATGGAACTGGGTCCAACGCACTCCCTGGGCCAACAACCTGCTTGAAGCGGTGCGGAAGAACTTTGATCTGAAGCCGGGCTACTTTGAGGAGGGCGGCGGACAGGATCAACGGCGGCCACTTCGACCGAACCTCTGCATCGTGGAGTATAACGACGGAACCAATGCGGCGGTGATTCCGGGCAGGGGCGTGGGGTGGACTTACGCCGGCGAGATCGAAGGACTGAAAGACCCGACGATCATCTCCATGCTTGACTGGCCCGGCCCCATCTCGCAGTACCACGCTGCGAACGCCCACGAGCACTGGCTTATCGAGATGATGCTGACCAGAAAGGAACCGTTCAATGCGGAGCGGCTGCTTCTGTCCACCGGAATAGTGAACAACTACATGGATTCGAACTGGGAGGACGGCCGTTACTCTGCCGTCGGACGCCGCGTAGAGACGCCGTTCCTGAATATGAAATATCACTCGACACACGGTCCGCTCTTTAACACGGGGCCGCGCCCGCCGAATACCCCCTACATACGGGGCTTCGAATCATAGGCTCTGTGCGGGCTGTGGCAGAAGACCGCATTTGGTAGCCGATTACGGTGAGTCGCGGGTGTTTGCGCACCCGCGACTCAATCGTGTGCTCATCGATGGTCTGGTCCCCGCGCCGATGCGGCGATTTGCTATGGTAGCGATGTCGTTTTCAGAGCAGTCGTTGATTGCTGAATACGAGATACCCATCGCAGCAGGGTGACAGGTGGCCGAATGATGGTCATGAGCAATAGTCGTCGCAGATTTCTTCGGAACGCAGCTGGCGCAGCGACGTTGGCAGGCGTGGCAACGAGTATGGAAGCGGCGGCGTCGGGGGCTTCTGCGGCTGATTCCCTGGCTCAGGATCCGCTTCGTCCTCAGTATCATCTGCTGCCAGCGAAGAACTGGATGAACGATCCCAATGGCCCGATCTACTGGAAGGGCAAGTACCACATGTTTTTCCAGTACAACCCGCACGCCGCGGTCTGGGGAGACATGCACTGGAATCATGCAGTTAGTGAGGACATGATTCACTGGAGGCACATGCCGGTGGCGATGGCTCCTACGCCCGGAGGGCCTGATGAGGAGGGAGTCTTCAGCGGGACCGCTTTTGTCCAGAATGGCAAGGTCGGGATGATGTACACCGGCGTGAAGAAGTCATCTCTGAAAGAGGCAACGATCAAGGATTCGTCTTTGTGCGAGACACAATGTATCGCGATGGCGAATGACGACGATCTGTCGAGTTTTACGAAGATTGCTGAACCAGTGATCGCTAAACCTCCTGCGGGGATGCAGGTAAACGGCTTTCGCGATCCGTCTCCATGGAAGCAGGGAGACTGGTGGTATACGCCTATCGCCTGCGGTTTCCCTGATATCGGTGGATCGTTACTTCTGTATCGATCGAGAGATCTGCGCTCGTGGGAGTTTGTAAAGATCTTCGCCCAGCGGGAGCCATCGTTTGAGGCGTACATGCCGTGGGATGTCTGGGAGTGTCCGGAGTTTTTCGCTCTGGGGAACAGACACGTGCTGTTGTTCTCCACGATGGGAAAGGCGTTTTGGCAGACCGGCCACTTCGATAGCGAGAAGCTCACCTTTACTCCGGAGCGGATGGGAATTCTGGACTATGGCAGCTACTACGCACCCAAGACTCAGCTCGATGCGAAAGGGAATCGCATTCTCTGGGGATGGATCCAGGAGTCGCGACCCATAGCCGAGTATAAGAGCGCTGGATGGGCCGGCATGATGTCGCTTCCGAGAGTGATGTCCATGGCTGCGGACGGGACACTGCGTTACAAAGTGGCAGAGGCTGCGCAGACGCTGCGAGGCGAAGCAAAACAGCTTCGCGGGCAGGCGGCGAAGATCGTCAGGATCACAGGCTGCTGTGGGGAAGCGGTCTATCGTGCGCGGCGGCAACGGGGTTCGTTCAGGTTGGTGATTGAGGGCGAGCGCTCCAGGGATAGATGGATGGAGCTCGAATTCGATCCGTCCTACCCGGAATCGGTCTTTATCGATGGGCGACCACTGAAGCTCTCGATGGGCAAGGACGAAGTTGTAGAGATTCGTCTCCACATCGATGGCTCGGTGATTGAGCTGATTGTGGGGGAGCGGATTGCCTGGACGAAGCGCTTCTATTACGACAGTCCCGCGCAGGATGCTGTGCTGCGATGGGAAGGCGACGGTTCACTGGAATCTGTCGTCTCCTGGTCGCTAAAACCGATCTCCGCGACTCGCCTGACGTGAGAGAACGGACGAGATTCCCGCGTCTCCGGTTAAGAGCGAACGCCACCGGAGTTGACCGGTGGCGTTCAAGTCTCTGAGGAAACTACCAGCCGCGGGTCTGGAGAAGCTCGTGCTCTTCGAGGGCGGCGGCGGCGAGGCCCTTCATGGTTCCGGTGACGGCTTCTGAGGCTTCGGCGACGATCTTGGGATCGTTGTAGTGAGTGGTGGCGATGACGATCGCCTTGGCGCGTGAGACGGCTTCGGCGCGCTCCTTGGGGTCGTTCTCGACGTCGAGCGGAGTGGCGCGCTCCTTCATGAAGATTCCGGAGCCGACGAAGACGGCCTCGGCACCAAGCTGCATCATGAGGGCGGCGTCGGCCGGGGTGGCGATTCCGCCGGCGGAGAAGTTGGGAACGGGGAGCTTGCCGGTCTTGGCGACCATGCGGATGAGCTCGTAAGGAGCCTGGTGGAGCTTGGCCTGGTTGTAGAGCTCGCCCTCGTCGAGGACGGTGAGAGCCTTCATCTCGCGGACGATCTGGCGCATGTGCTGGACGGCATGGACGACGTCGCCGGTTCCGGCCTCACCCTTGGTGCGGATCATGGCAGCGCCTTCAGCGATGCGGCGACAGGCCTCGCCCAGGTTGCGGGCTCCGCAGACGAAGGGGGTGGTGAAGGCGTGCTTGTCGATGTGGTAGGTCTCGTCGGCGGGGGTGAGGACCTCGGACTCGTCGATGAAGTCGACGCCGAGCTCCTGGAGGATCTGGGCCTCGGCGAAGTGGCCGATGCGGGCCTTGGCCATGACTGGGATGGAGACGGCTCCGATGATCTCCTTGATGAGCTTCGGGTTGGCCATGCGGGCGACGCCGCCCTCGGCACGGATCATGGCGGGAACGCGCTCAAGCGCCATGACGGAGGTCGCACCGGCCTCTTCGGCGATGCGGGCCTGTTCGACGTTCATGACGTCCATGATGACTCCACCCTTGAGCATCTCGGCTAGGCCGGTCTTGAGGCGGAGGGAAGAGGATCCGAGATTGCCGTTCGAGGTGTGGTCAGCCATGACGATTCTCCTTGGGAGCCGCGGTCTGTCGTGAAGTTTTGGAGGTGGCCGCGAGAATTTAAGTTTAGCAGTTTGTTTCCGCTGGATGAAAGAGCAAGAGGAGTTAATCCACTATGGGACGATTCGCAGAAGATTAACGCTTTTTTGACGCGTGACGCGGCAAAAGGGGACCAAACTTTCTTGAGAGGAGCGTGTAAGAGGCTCCGGAGGTACGATGGGCGCAGAGCTGACGATCGTGATCCCGGCGAAGAATGAGGCCGGAATGTTGCCAGGATTGCTGGGTTCCCTGGCCCGCCAGGACTACCCGGGGATGGCGGAGACAAGGATCATCGTTGCGGATGCGGGATCGACTGACGGAACGGTCGAGGTGGCGCTGAGCTTTCGTGACCGGCTGCTGGTGGAGGTGATCGAGGGCGGTCTGCCTTCCGTCGGACGGAATGCGGGAGCGCGACTGGCCACGACACCCTATGTGCTGTTTCTGGATGCAGACGTGGAGCTGCCGGAACCCACTCTGCTGCGCAGAGCGCTATGGAGGATGCGGAGGAGGAAGCTGCACCTGGTGACGACCAACATCGCGTGCAGAGAGGGAAACTTCGCCGACGATCTTCTTTACGCGGGCAACAACTTCATGCAGCGCATCGGATCGTTCCTGAAGCCATTCGCAACGGGAATGTTCATGCTGTTCGATCGCGAAGCCTTCTGGGTGCTGGGTGGATTCAACGAACGGGCACTCTTTGCCGAAGACTATCTGCTGTCGAAGGGGGTAGCGCTGACGCGCTTTCGTATCGTCCGGGGGAAGGTGCTGACGACGAATCGCCGCTTCCAGAAGCTGGGACACGGAAGGATGGTCTGGATGTTCTTCAAGACCATGATGCACAGCTGGAACAATAAATACTTTCTGCGCGATCAGGGGTACTGGGAGGAGTCGGAGATCTAGCTCCCCGACTCGGTCAGCCCGGCACGCGCGAGCAGCGCTTTGTCGAGCTGGATGAAGACTCCCCTGGCTTTTGCGAGAGCTGTGCCGTCGGGGGCGAGAATCTCGGCGTGATGAAAGAGCTTGCGGCCCTCACGGTGGGAGTGGCGACCGACGAGCTTCAATTTCTGGTGGAGCGGAACGGGGCGCAGGTAATCGACCTCGAGGCGCCGGGTCACGGCGAGCACGTCGAGGGAGCGGTTGAGCTTGCTCATAGCCTCATCGAGCAAGGTGGCCACGATGCCACCGTGCACGTAGCCGGGTGGACCTTCATGCATACGATCGAGCTGGAAGTCTGCTGTAGCTACCGGGGACTGTGGGAGGGTTTCGTCGGTGTAGAAGACGAGATGAAGTCCCTGGGGATTGTTAGGACCGCAACCGAAGCAGTGGTTTGCACGCTCCTCGAGTGAGGGATCCATGGAAGCGGGGGTGTGACGGCTGTCATTGGAAGGCGGCATCGATTGCGACGGTAGCATACCCGGAGTCTTGCGAACAGAGCGGTCGTCGGAACGGGCTGGGATTGCAAACCAGGTTCTCTGAGAGGATGGCGGGGGGGCGCCGATTGCGGATGCCGTGAAGTAGCTATCCGGCGCAGATCTCGAGGATGCTTGCGCCGAACCTTTCAACTTTTTCGAGTGAGATGCCTTCGATGTGTTTTAGGTCGGCGAGGGTGCGTGGGTGCTCGACCGCGATAGCTCGGAGGGTGGAGGTGCCCAGGATGAAGAACAGTGGAAGGCCAAGGCGCTCGGCTTCGGAGCTACGCCACTCGCGGAGGCGCTGATCGAGAGCCTGCTGGACGGGCGTGAGAGGGTCCGCAGGGTCAGCCGCCACGCGAGGGCGAGTAAACGTCTGTACGGCTGGTTGCGATTCGCTGGAGTGACGATGTCCTGGGTCGCTGAGGTCCTTATCTGCCTGTCGCGCAGCCCTCTTGATCGGTAACGAGGCATTTCGTTCCGGGTGAGCTTTCACAGGGGAGTTTGTGGAGGAGACAGGGAGTTGCGCATCGGAGGAGGAGTCCTTCGCCTTGCGACAAAGTGAGATGATCTGCGCACCGTAGAGATCACTCTTTTCCGGACCCATGCCGGAGACGCTCTGAAGTTCGCCGAGAGTGGATGGGTGTGCGCGGACGATGTTGTGGAGGACGGTGTCGCCGAATACGAAGAACGCCGGTTTACCGGTTTTGGCGGCTTCGGCTTTGCGCCAGTCGCGGAGAGCTTTTTCGAGTTGCTGTTGCCTGGGAGTGAGAGGTTGAGAGGCAGATCCCTCCACTTCGCTGCGCTTAGGTCGGGACGACACGTCTGAGGAGGAGCGGCTGCCGCTGGGAGAGTGCGATGACGTTGAGCGGCTGCGCTTTCTAGCCGGGGACGTTGAAGTGTCCTCGGCGGGCAGCAGGACGCCAAGGTCTTCTCCGTCATCCAGGGTTCGGCCCTCGTGGGTGAGCGAGGCGCGCTTGAAGCTGATGAGATTCCCCTCAGCATTGGTGAAGCTGTCACTGGTGAGGGCGATGAGCCCGGCGCGGGTAAGCGCGTTGAGATAAGCGTCGAACTGCTTACGATCGATTCCCAGTGCGAGATCGGTATGCAGTTTGCCTGTCGCGCGCGACTGACCTCCATCGAGTGCTCTGAGGATAGAACGGAGCTGTCGTTCTTCCTGGCCGGTTGGCTGGCGAAAGGTCTGGGCGGTGGCCCTTTCCGGAGAGCAGAAGTCGCAGTGACCGCACGGGCGATTGCCGTCCGTGGTGTCTCCGAAGTGCTGGATGAGCGCCGTCATGCGACACTGCGCAGTTTCAGCGAAGCGGGCCATGTGAGCGATCTGGGAGCGACGGAATGCGATTTGATCGTCATAGCCGGTACGCCAGTTGAGGCTTCCGGTTGAGCGCAGATTGCCGGCGATGTCGGCGGCCGCGCCACCCTGGGAGACCAGTTTTTCTGCGGCACGCTCGAAGGTCTCCACGTCCATGCGCAGGCGGAGGCGCAAGGTCTCGGGCGGCTGGAAGTCAGGTCCGAGAGCACCTGCCAGACGCATCAGTTCGGCGGCGGGAGGGTAGTCGCGCTCGAGGAAGAAGTCGTGCATCTTGCGGTCGGCGAAGGAGTGGAGCAGGACCGTGCGCGAGGGTTTTCCGTCGCGTCCGGCGCGACCGATCTCCTGGTAGTAGGCTTCGACCGATCCGGGAAGGGCCGTGTGGATGACGGTGCGGACATCGGCTTTGTCGATTCCCATTCCGAATGCAATGGTGGCGACGACGACCTCGAGCTTGCCCGAGAGGAAGTGACGCTGGACCCGCTCGCGTGTCGCCGGATCCAGACCTGCGTGATAGGCGGCAGCGCGGCCCCCGAGTTGCGAAGCCAGGTCTTCGGCGGCCTTGCGGGAGGGTGCGTAGACGATTGCCGGTCGATTGGCCTGCGACTTGAGCAGGTCGATTGCGAACTGATTCCGGCGCGGCTTGGAGAGCTCCAGAACCTCGATTGCGAGATTATGACGGCGGAAACCATGGATGAAGAGGGACGGATTGTGCAGGCGGAGCTGCGTGGCGATATCGCGCTGGACGGTAGGGGTCGCGGTCGCCGTGAGGGCGATGATGGGAGCGGGGCGAAGGGCGGGAAGATGATCCCCGAGCGTGCGATAGTCCGGACGGAAGTCGTGACCCCACTGGGAGATGCAGTGCGCTTCGTCGATGGCGATGAGGCCCGGTTTCCGCTTCGCAAGCATCTCCGGGAAGCCAGGTACACGCATGCGCTCCGGAGCGATAAAAAGGAACTGGAGCGTACCGTCGAGGTATTCCCGGCAGGCCTGGCGGGATTGGTCGCGAGAGAGCCCGGAGTGAATGCGGGCGACACGGAGACCCAGAGCAGAGAGCTTGGAGGCCTGATCGTCCATCAATGCGATGAGGGGCGAGATCACCAGCGCCGTGCCACCGCGCGCGATGGCGGGAAGCTGGTAGCAGAGGGATTTTCCCGCCCCCGTCGGCATGACCAGGAGAACGTCGCGGCCATCAGTCGCGGCCCGGCACACGTCCTCCTGATTGGCACGGAAGCCCGAGAAGCCAAAGGTTCTGTGGAGAAGGTCTGAGAGAGCGGTGGAATCCATAAAGCCTTGGCTCATCTTCGCATATTGTTTGCCTGATGGCTGCGAAGGCGAGCGCGGGGGATAAAAGGAGATACAGAATCCAATGGACTCCGTCGAGAATCTGAAAGGAACTAGTCCCCGGGCCCGAGAGGAGGAGCAGAGATGCTGTATGGAACTGCTATGACAGCTTTGGCACTGTTGGTGCTTGCAGGAATCGGCGGTGTTGTATGGGCGCTGCGGCGCCGCCGGACGAGAGAGATCGAGCAACACTTTATCGATGCGGATGCGCTACGCCCGCTGCTTGAGCCGGATGCGAAAATACTGCTGTTCGACGTCCGCCAGCCACTGGACCTACTTGCGCGTTCCGAGATGATCCCGGGCGCGAAGCGAATTCCTCCAAAGGAGATCCTGGCAAACCCCTCGCTGATTCCTGCGGATGTGGATGCGGTGCTCTACTGCACCTGCGAGGGGCAGAAGACGAGCCGCCAGATTGTGGAGCATGGTCTGAAGCTCGGGTTTAGCCGCGTAAGACTGTTGCGGGGAGGCCTTGGCGCGTGGAAGGCAAAGGGATACCCGGTTGTTCCCTATACCGAGTCCTTCCGCCTGGATACGGCGGTTTAGGCGACAGAGTCGCTCCGCATTAGAGGAGCGCGTGTGAGCGGGCCTTTTGCGCCCTGCTATCTGGATTGAGAGATACCCACGGTTATGATGGAGAGGTCTGTGCGTCAGCCATCACAACAGAGGGGAATCTCGATTGAACGTTTGGAGACGTCTAGGGTCTGCAGTGGCCGCTACGGTGTTCGCTTCCACGCTAGCAATGGGAACGATGGCTTACGCCCAGGATGCTCGCCCAAAGAGCCCCGAAACGAAGCCGCAGGAAGACCGGCAGAAGGAAGGTGGAGTCCCGGTCCCTCCTGAGAGCACCTCGGTCACCAAGCACGATCTCACACTGGGCGGCCAGGTCATCCACTACACGGCGACTGCGGGAAATCTTCTGATTCGCGATGATCAGGACCGCCCCGATGCCAGCATGTTCTACGTCGCTTACACGCAGGATGGTGCGGATGCCGGAACTCGTCCCGTGACGTTCTTCTTCAACGGAGGACCGGGTGCAGCGACGATCTGGCTGCATATGGGGTCCTTTGGGCCGGTTCGGGTGGTGACCCGCAGTCCTGAGGCGAGCGGGCCGGCTCCGTACAGGTGGGTTCCGAATGAATACAGTCTGCTCGACAAGAGCGATCTCGTGTTTATCGATGCACCGCTCTGCGGTTTCTCCCGTGCGGTCGGGAAGGGAACCACGAAGGACTTTGCGGGGACCGATCAGGATATTCGCGCCTTCCGCAGATTTATCGAGCGGTATATCACCGCGAACCAGCGCTGGACCTCACCCAAATTTTTGTTTGGAGAGTCCTACGGGACCACCCGGGCGGCTGGGCTGGCAGCGGCATTGCAGAACGATGGCGTTCCGTTCAATGGAGTCATCCTGCTCTCCTCAATCCTAAACTATGGGATCAGGAGTGCTGGCTATGATGCTGAATTTGTGGGATATATTCCATCTTATGCAGCCATCGCCTATTACTACAAGAAGGTCAAGGTATCCGGTTCCCTTGCGGACTGGGTGCAGCAGGCCAGAGAGTTTGCTCGAGGGTCGTATGCCCAAGCACTCGCCAAGGGGGACCGCTTATCGCCGGCCGAACTGGAGACCGTGGCCGCACAGGCCTCTGCCTTCACGGGTTTGAAGGTCAGCTATCTGAGGGAGACGCGGCTGCGCGTTGCGCCGGGGCGTTTTCGCAAGGAACTTCTCCGCGACGATGATCGGACCTTGGGACGCTACGATGCGCGGTTCATGGGGTGGGATCCGGATGCGGCAGGAGAGACTCCAGGATTCGATCCGTCCGATACCGGGATCAGCGGCGCCTTTGTGGGTGCCTTCCACGACTACATCCAGCATGAACTGAAGTACATGAGCCAGGAGCCGTACTACACGTCGGGTCCTGGCGTGAACCAGGCGTGGGACTTCAAGCACGAGGGACCCGGCGAGGGGAGAAATAAACAGGCGATGCCGGATACGGCGCTGGATCTGGCGGATGCGATGCGAAAGAATCCATCTCTGCACGTATTCTCCGCGAATGGCTACTTCGACCTGGCGACGCCTTTTTTTGCCACGGAGTACGACCTGAGCCACATGAGCCTTCCGAAGCAACTGATCGGCAACGTGGAATTTGGTTATTACCCGGCTGGTCACATGGTCTATCTGAATGTGGACGCGCTAAAGGGTATGAAGGCCGACCTCGGCCGGTTCTATAGCGATCTGCTCCATAAGTGAGGCAGGGGCACGGCTTGCGTGAGACAAAGGCAAGTCAGCAGATTCTATCCGGAAGTTCCTTGATTTTCAAGGGTTACTTGACATAAAATACACATGGTCTCTTTCTCTTTGACTGGCAATGCTGAAGGGAACCTGAGCACACAAATATAAGAGGTACTTGCACACTATGGCGAAACGTCGTGGAAACCCGAACTGGGGCAAACCAGAGCCGATCGGCCCTGTGGTCCCAACGGTAACATCGTTCGAACAGGTCGTGAAAGAGTTCAAGCTGACCCCAGACCAATACATCCGGTCAACGAGACTGCGTGAATGGGCGCGTCGGAATAAAAACTCGAAGTACATCCCGGAGGCGCTGTTGGAAGCCTGGGGCTTCGAGATTGAGTCGACTCTGTAACGAACGATTTCCGTAGAAATGAAGACGCCGCCTGGAATGGGCGGCGTTCTCTTTTTGTGTCGAACGTATGATTAAGACCGTCGAAAGAGATGCCGGAGGAGTGGGTTATGTTTGTTGAGGTCAGTGAGGCAGTCGCGGAGATTCGTGCGGGCAGGATGGTCGTTGTCGTGGACGATGAGGATCGCGAAAACGAAGGTGATCTGACGCTTGCCGCGGAGTTTGTGACGCCGGAGGCGATCAACTTCATGGCGAAGTTCGGCCGGGGTCTCATCTGCCTGACGCTGACCGAGGAGCGTGCAGATTATCTGAGGCTGGGCCCGATGACGCAGGAGAATACTTCGCGTTTCGGCACGGCGTTTACCGAGACCATCGAAGCGCGCGAGGGAGTCACGACCGGGATCTCTGCAGCGGATCGTGCGCACACCATTCGAGTGGCGATCGATCCGAAGTCGACGGCCCATGACCTGGCGCGACCAGGACACGTCTTCCCGCTGAGGGCGCGCAAGGGTGGAGTGCTGGTACGGGCGGGGCAGACGGAGGCGTCGGTCGATTTAGCGAGAATGGCGGGCCTTGTGCCAGCTGGAGTGATCTGCGAGATCATGAACGATGACGGAACCATGGCCCGAGTTCCTGACCTGGTTCCGTTCTGTGAGACGCATGGCCTGAAGATGGTAACGGTCGCGGATCTCATTCGCTATCGTTTGCAACATGAGCGTTATATCCATCGCATCGCAGAGTCGATGATGCCCACCGCGTATGGGGACTTCCGCGTGATTGCCTATGAGAGCGAGGTAGAAGGGGGCGAGTCTCATGTGGCGCTGGTGTACGGCGAGGTGGCCGGTGAGGAGCCGGTGACCGTGCGTGTGCACACCCATTGCCTGGCCGGAGATGTCTTTGGTACTACCCTGTGCGATTGCAGGGCCGTGGTTGAGAAGTCGCTGAAGATGATTGCCGAGGCGGGCCGCGGAGCCCTGGTGTATCTGCACAACGGGAGTGCCGGCTTCGGAATTGACAGGAACGTGACCCCACACCGGGTGGTGTTCCACCGGGATCACCGCTCAAGGGAGCGCAGTGAAGATCGAGCCCAGCGGACGCTGCGCCAGGTGGGCCTGGGAGGACAGATACTCTCTGATCTGGGAATCCACAAGATTCGCCTGCTGACGAATACTCCGACGCATGTTCCCGCACTGCAGGGATTCGGAATTGAGATCGTCGAGCAGATTTCGATCCCGGTCGAGGCGGCCCACTCGAGAGGCTGATCCGTGCCCGACCTCTACCTGGCTGTTACGACGAGCGTAAGGGCCACGGTCTGGCTGATCGGTGTGCCCGTTGTGCTGCTCGCGGTAACACGGTATTGATAGGTTCCGGGTGGAGTATAGCGAAGATTGGGATCGCCGAAGACGACGGTTCCTCCGCTTCCGCACCCCGAGGCCGCGAAGGTGACCACGCTGAGCAGGAGCAGAGCGAGCAAGGGCCGATTCCGTCGCAGGAAGAAGAGTCCCAGCGGTGCGGCCAGAAGAGCCCAGGTGGCGCTGGTCTGATGCGAGGGCAGTGCGGCGACGGACTCAGTCACTGTATTCAGGGTAACGACAGAGCTTTGGGCGCCACTCCCGGTCAAAGTGATGTTTGAAGGCAGGAACGAGCAGGATGCGTACTGCCCCGGTTGAACCGGTGTGCAGTTGAGAATGACGGGCCCGGCATATCCGTTTTGAGGGGTGACCGAGAGATGGTAGCTGGCAGGCTGTCCGCTGATGACTTTCAGGCTGGACGCCGATGCGCCGTCGACGATAAGCGAGAAGCTCTTGAGAGCAAGCCCATTGCCTGAAAGCGGGATGCTCATGGGTGATCCAGGATCTGAGCTGGTGACCTTGAGGCTCCCGGACCTGATCCCGGGAGTAGTTGGAGTGAACTTGATGGTGAGATCACACCGGCCTCCCGGTGCGAGGGTTGCAGCGCTGCATGGCGCTTGCAGGGCGTAGTCGCCAGTCGCTGTCACAGAGAGGCCGGAGACGGGAGCCGTGCCGCTGTTGGTGAGCGAGAAGCTCAGGCTCGTGGCCGAGCCCAGCGGCGTATCGCCAAACGAGAGGCTGCCGGGTGTGGCTACAAGGTGTGACTGGGTGCCGATTCCGGTGAGAGCGATGGCGAGCGGCAGGGTGGTCAGAGAGGTTGCGACGGTCGCGGCGGCGGATCGCACTCCCTGCTGCGATGGCTTGAAGGTGATCTGCAGGGTGCACGCAGCAGCAGGCGAGAGCTGCGAGCCGACGGCGGGGCAGTCTCCGGAGGTAATGTAGTCGCCAGTGGTGGTAAGGCTACGGAAGACGGCGCTCGTTCGGCTGTAGTTCGTGAGGGTGACAGGAAGCGTGCGGGAGCTTCCGACGAGGACCGAACCGAAGTCGAGAGCGGCAGGGGAGAGGCCGAGCGAAGAAGGCGTCGCAGTACCGGAGAGGCTGACGAACTCGAGCGCTGTGCTGGAGTCAGAGACGATCTCAAGCGTACCCAGGACCGGCGTTGATGTCTGCGATGCCTGAGCCTGTGGCGTGAACGATACAGTCAGCGAACAGGTTGAGGCCGGAACGATCGGCGGGCAGGCTCCTTGGACGGAGAAGTCGGGCGGCACGAGTAGGTTCTTTATATGGAGGGTGGTCGTTCCGGTGTTGGTGAGAACGAGTGGCTGTGAAGTCGAGGATTCTCCGGCCTGTGTGCTGTCAAAGTGGAGCGAGCCCTGAGAGAGGGTGTATGCGTAAAGCGGCGTCGAAGTCGAAGGGACCGCAACGACCAGAGGGGCCACGGTGCCGGTCAGGTCGATGAAGTCGGGACTGGAGGCAGCATCACTCTCGACCACGAGACTTCCACTATCGGTGTTGAAGGGAGCGGGGCTGGAACCTGTGGACACCTCGTTCAACGGTGTGTAGACAAGCGTGACGGTACATGCGGCTGCAGGTGAGAGGGCGCGGCCGCAGTCGGTGGAAGTCTGAAATGGCCATTCACTGGTCAGGCGCCGGATTGTCACCGTCGTCGTTCCGTTGTTGGTGAGCGTCAGGGTCCGGGTTGCGGTCTGGCCGGAGGCGACCTGTCCAAACTGGACCACGCGGCCAGGGAGAAGATCGCCCGTGATGTCGAGAGAACCTTCGCCATTGCCGTAACCCTCGATATACCCCAAACCGTGGAGCTTTGCGCTGCCATCGATGGGGGTGGCCTCGGCGAACAGGGTTCCGGTGATATCGCCGTTGGTTGAAGGGGTGAAGGTGACGGAGAACGTACAACCCGCACCTGCGGCCAGCGTAGAACAGGGGGCTCCGGTAAGGCTGAACTGGCGAGGAAGCATCAGGGCCACGCCAGCCTGTCTGGAGGTGAGATTGTTGATGATGAACTGGCGCGTGATGCCCTGGACGCCGGTCGGTGTCGGGCCATAGGCAGCTTCCGCTGGCAGAATCTGAAGGCCGCCATCTTCAGCCGTGTACGCCCCGGAGAGGGGAATGGAGTAGGTGGTCTGCGGCCCACCAGCAGCGCTGCTGGTTACAGGAATCGAGAGCACGGTGGAGACGGTGGCGGATGACGGTGCGAAGCTGACTGCAATGGTGCAGCTTGCGCCCGGAGTAAGCGTGCCGCAGGTAGTGATGGTCTGGAAGTTGGCCGAGCCGGAATTCAGGGCTCCAAACTGAAGGTCGTAGACACCCGTATTGGAGAGCGTAATGGTCTGCTGGGTCGCCAGGGGGCTGGGTACGTTGCGGAAGACCAGAGCCGCGGGATTGATGGCGAGGCCGGGATCGGAGGATCCAAAGCCGGTAAGGATCGCAGTAGCTGTTCCTGAGCTTGAGGGCAGGGAGAGAGTTCCCGCTGCCTGTCCCATTGTCGTCGGGGTAAAAGCTACCTGCACAAAACACGAGGCGCTGGGGGCGATTGTCCCGAGGCAGGAGGGTCCGCCGGTGGCGGCGTTCACAAGAGTGAAGTCTCCGGTGACTATCGGGCCGGTGAAGCTAACGTTGCCTGCGGTGAGATTCGTAAGAGTGAAGAGAGCGGCGGCGCTCGAGCTATGAACGGGGATGGGACCGAACTCCTGCTCGGACGGTGTAAGCACGAGGCTGTTGAGTGGAAGACCGTCTCCTGTGAGCGCGAGCTGGTAGGTGGCTCCGCTACTGCTGGAGGTGAATGCGAGCGAACCGGTTTGCGCGCCAGCGGAGGCGGGAAGGAATTGCACTCCCAACCAGCAGTTGAGGCAGGAGCCGACAGCAGAGGATGTGAAAGCAGAGGAAGCCGGTTGTCCGTGACCGTAGCCGATGTCCTCCACCAGGAGCGCCCGGAAATCTCCAGTGGTATGGACGGCAAGTTGGGTGAAGGGCTGGGTGATCTTGTACCAGCTGACGATGGGCTGTCCGATGACGCTGCTGCCGAGATCGAGAGTGCCGTTGTTGGCGGCCAGGATTGGGGTGGCAGTACCGGTCAGGCTTACATAGGCAGGTGTCGTCGCCGAGCCGGAGGAGACGGTAAGAAGTCCCTGGCGCGTTCCCGGTTGCGAGGGCGTAAAGCTCAGAACGACAGAACAGGCGGAACCTGCAGCAAGAACATTGGTGCAGTTGGTGGACTGGATGAAGTCTCCGCTGAGACTGAGAGCAAGCGGAAATGGTTGCGCTCCGATGTTGGAGACCGTCGCGGTCATCGTGCCTGCAGAGCTTCCCGTGACGACGACTGCGTTGGGAAAGTCGAGCGCCGCGGGAGTCACCACGAGATTCGGATTGGCTGTTTCGCCGTTGGCTCCGGGAGCGGGAGTCGTCTTTCCGGTCACAAGGACCTGCAGTCCCTGGTCGAGAGACAGGGTGATGGAGTCTGCGGAGGTCTGCGGGGACTGATAGTCCAGTTGAATCTGGCAGACGGTGCGCGCTTCGAGCACCGCAGGACAACGATCCACTACGGTGAAAGGCGAGGAGGATGGCAGAGCGACGGTCGAGTGCTGGATGGAAGCGCTTGTGTGATTCGAAAGATAAAGGTATCGGGAGAGACGCAGACCGCCGAGGAACTGGGTCCCGAAATCAATCTTCATGGCGGAGGCGTTGAGCCCATCCGGTTGCGTGAATCCGGTGAGAGCGATTGAGCTTACGCCGGAGGACCAAAGGCTCTGCCATGCCCCGGTGCTGGCGCCCGAGGGCGCAGAGGCCTGAAGTACAAGGTGGCAGCTCGCGCCGGGCTGAATGGGTTGTGAAGAGCCGAAGCCGGGGCAATCGCCTCCGGAGGCGATGGTGTAGTTCGAGCCGGGGGGAAACGAGACAGGAAGCGCTTGAGTAACGGCGGCTGAACCCAGATTCGTCACCGTCACGGTGCGGCTGACGGCGGTTGTGGAAGGCGTCAGAACTCCGAAGTCGATCTCGCGAGGGGAGTACACAAGAGTTGTGCCGACTCTAACCGGCGCAGGAAGGGAGACGGTCTGGGTATCGGCATTTGAGGCTTGTACTGTCAGGGTTCCGAGAGCGCTTCCGTTCAGGACGATGTCACATTCCGCTCCTGCGCTCAATTGAGAGGGGCAGTCGTGAACCGGGGAAAGACCTGTTGCGCTGATCTGGAGATCCGAAGTCGCGACCGAGCCTAGGTTTCGCAGCACCACATTGGGCGAACCGTCTGCGGAGACTGCAAGAGCGGCCCGGGCCGTGAGATTCAGTTTGGTCAGATACGCTCCGGAGCCGGCGCAGATACTTCCGCAGTTGGACCCGATTGGTAGAGTGGCATCCCGCACAGTAGAAGGAAGCAGCGTTGATGGTGCATTGAGCAGAGGAAGATCGAAGGTCTCCGTTGCGAGCAGGCTGGCACTGGTGGTTGGATTGATGCTGCCTGCGAAGAGAGGCTGCCCACCGGAATCGAGAGCGATGGCGCTAATGTTGACGGGCAGGGCCGAGGATTGGGTATTCGGCCCGCCGAAGCGGACGGTCTGGTCGATGGCGCCCTGCGTCGTCAGGTGAAAGCCAGCGGCTGAGCCTACTGAAGAGATGGGCGGAAGAGGGAGCAGAGAAGCAGACAGCTGTAACGCTGCCCAGGCAGTCTCATCCGTGCCGGCTGCCACGACCGACTGCGTTCCGGGCGTCAGAAGTGTGGAAGATAAAACGCGGCTGCCATCCAACGGCATACGCACAACGCTCTGATATCTCGCAGACACGACCGGCGCATTTACGGACGTGACGGGAAATGAGCCAAGATCGATGTCACCCGAGAAGAGCAGCGTCTGAGTGTCGGTGTCTAGAGTGACAGAACTGATTCCTGTGCCCGGAACGAATGTGGAGAAGAGTATGCCGTCAGCCGAGGGCGTAAGTTTGGTGAGGAAGCCGGAGCCGGAGCCGATCATCTCCGGGACGACGGCGGCTGCGGTCAGAAATCCCGGCGATGTTGTGTAGCCCGCAACGTAGGCGTTATCTGCGCCATCCGTGGCGATAGCGGCTGGATTGGTGTCGCCATTGAGGCCGCTGAGATAGGTGGCATACACAAGGGAATGCCCATCCGAAGAGAATGCTTCAACGAATCCGTTTCCTGAGCTACCAGGTGCCGGCTGCTGAAGGATGGCTGAGGGGGTTACGGGAAGGCTGGCGGCGTAGATGCCTCCCGTGATGAACACGCGGTCTACTGTGGCTGCGATTGCGGCAGGTGCCATGCGGCCACTGCCAGTGTAGGTTGCAAAGACCAGATTCAGATTTGCGTCGAACTTTGCAACAAAGCCGTTTGTGGACGCATCCGCGGGTGAAGGAAAGGGAACGCTGCCGGTCGTCGGCAGCGAAGCCGATGTAGTCGTCCCGGTGACGTAGACATTTCCTGTGGGATCGAGTGCAAGAGCAAGCCCGATGTCTCCTGCCGATCCGATGTGAGCCTGCGCCAGGATCTGGGTGGCTGTGGCATCGGTCTTGAAGATCCGCACCCCATCTTTCTGATCGAAGAGAAGGTAGAAGTTGCCGCTGCGATCTGCCTGCAGCCCATGGAACGCGCCCATCCCTCCAGCTGCGCGCAAGCCCGCGAACGCTATGTGCTGGGTGTCGGTTTGCGCTCGCAGAACGGCTGAGCAGAGTAGAGCGAGAGCGAACGAATACGCGATGGAACAGACGAGCCGAAGGGATGGCTTCATGGTTATCTGGCTGCGGTAGAGCGCTGGTTCCAGCCTGTCCTCAATATCCATGGATACGTTAACTTGAGTTCCAGTGGTCGAAATCTACGGTACGAAGGTCACGGTGGCTTCCCGAAACGGGAAACATCCTAACTCCACTTAGGAAGTAGATATGGTCGTCGGATTGAGCAGCGAAGCGAAGCCCTGCCGTTCCATCTCCCGTTCAAAGGAGTCGTGATCGCTGTACTGAATGGCATTCATACCGGCTGCATGCGCTGCTTCGATGTTTTCAATCTTGTCATCGAGGAAGAGGATGTTCTCCGGCGGGGTTGCAAGGCCTTCTGCGGCCGCTTTATAGATCTCGGGTTCGGGTTTGGCGACGCGCAGACGATAGGACCAGATGCAGTGATGGAAGTCCTGGAGCCAGTCGAATTTGCTGAGCAGACCGTCGGCCATCGCGTCCCCGATGTTGGAGAGGATCCCGGTGCGAACTCCGGCACGCTGCAGCCCCTGGGCCCAAGAGACCATGGGTTCGTTGAGGCGGGTCCAGAGGTCAACGTCTGCCTCTACCAATTCGGTGACCTGTTTGGGGGTGAAGCTGGTGGCGCCCTCTGCTGCTACCTGTTCCCAGTAAGCAACTCCGGTGAGATCGCCCCGGTCGTACTCATGACGGAAGGCCCAGTAGCCGCGATGCAGGGTCTCCTCGTCGAAGCCCGTGATCTGGCGCATTCGCTGCCAGGCCGCGGGATCAGGAGGAGCAGAGAGGACCATACCGTAATCGAAGAGAACTGCCTGAATGGATTTCATGGATAACTCTATTGTAGGGAACGCGTAGCGCAATACCATTAACATGAAGGTGTGAGTCAACGATTTTCATTGCGGACTGGATGGGATCTGCGGGAGAGCTCGTTTGCGAGGTCGATTCGGGAGGCGAAATCCGAGGGCGGAGACCTGCTGGATCTGACGATCTCGAATCCTACCGTCTGCGGTTTCTCTTATGACGCCGAGTCAATTCTCGGACCTCTCACGGACGGCCGTGCGTTGCTCTACGACCCGGACCCACGCGGCATGCGTTCCGCCCGGGAGGCGGTAACTGCGTATTATGCGGATCACAATGCACCGGTCGATCCGGATGCGATCATCCTGACGACGAGCACCAGCGAGGGATACGGTTATCTCTTCCGGCTGCTGTGTGATGCGGGAGAGGAGGTGCTCGTAGCTCAGCCGAGCTATCCGCTGTTCGAGTTTCTTGCGGATCTGGAGGATGTGCGGTTGCGTGGCTATCCTCTGTTCTACGACTACGGATGGTGGATCGACTTCGCGGAGCTGGAGCGGAGGATTAGTCCCAAGACCCGGGCGATCGTGCTGGTCCACCCGAACAATCCGACAGGACACGGCACTGGAGCCCACGAACGCAGCCAACTGGAGGAGATCTGTGCGAGATATGGCCTTGCGCTCATCGTCGATGAGGTCTTCCTTGACTATCCCCTGGGCCCACGGCCACTCGAGAGCTTTGCCCGGGGACCTCATCCTGTTCTCACGTTCGTGCTGAGCGGTATGAGTAAGATCGCGGGGCTTCCGCAGATGAAGGTCGGGTGGATTGCCGTCTTCGGAGCCGAAGAGGATAGGAATTCTGCGCTTGCGCGCCTGGAGCTGGTGGCGGATACATTTCTATCGATGAATGCCCCCGCGCAGTATGCGCTTCCGCGATGGCTCGGGGACCGGTTTCGGATTCAGCAGGAGATCCTGTCAAGAACGACAGCAAACCTGGCGGAGATCAAGGCAAATGGCCTTGAACCCCTGGAGACGGATGCCGGATGGAGCGTGGTTCTTCGCCTGCCGAGGATTGGGGTTACGCCGGAGAACCTTCTTCAGGAGCAGAGGGTTGTGGTCCATCCAGGATCCTTTTACGGAATGGCTGAGAATGAGCGGATCATCGTCAGCCTGCTGGTCCCCGAGCGGGATTTTACGCGAGGAATGCGGCTTATTGCAGAAGCATCGATGCCAGGCTGAAGGTGCAGGATGTCCGCAGAGAGAAGGAGAAGGCGAGCGTGAGAGAAGGACAACGCAAGCAGAGAGTCTCGAATCTCACGTTGCTAACCCCGGAGTGATTTCTTCGGGAACGGAGGTGTCCATGGCGGGTATTAATAACCAACTGAAGGGTCGCCGGATTGCGATCCTCGCCACTAAGGGAGTCGAAGAGGTTGAACTGACGAAACCGAAGAAAGCGCTCGAGGACGCCGGAGCGAAGGTGGATGTCATTGCGCCGCAGTCGGGTATCAAAGGCGGAAAGATCAGAGCCTGGGATATGACGGACTGGGGCGACGAGATTCCGGTGGATGTTGTTCTCAAGGACGCGAGGAGCGAGAACTACGATGCGTTACATCTTCCCGGCGGAGTGATGAATCCGGATTACCTGCGGCTGGAGCCAGCCGCAATCGAATTTGTTCGCACTTTTATTCGTGAGAACAAACCAATTGCTGCCATCTGTCATGCGGCCTGGACGTTGATCGATGCAGATGGCGTACGCGGCCACACGATGACATCGTGGCCCTCTCTGCAGACGGACCTGCGGAACGCAGGGGCGGAATGGGTGGATCGAGAAGTGGTGCAGGACAGCGGCCTGGTTACGAGTCGCAAGCCGGATGACATTCCTGCATACAACAACGCGATGATCGAACTCTTCAGCAGCAGCGCAAGCCATCACGCCGCCGCATAACGCAACGCGTGCTCGGGAACGTAGAAAGAGCGGCTCCCTTGAGGAGCCGCTCTTTTGGTTGTATCAGTATGCCGGGATCAGGAAGAGTAGGTGCGTACCCACTCGACGATCGTTCGCACCGCTACTCCGCTGGGACCTTTTGGGTGCCAGGGCTTGACTTCCTCGTTCCATGCGCATCCTGCGATATCGAGGTGGATCCACGGGGTGTCCTCCGCGAACTCCTTGAGGAACATCGCGGCCGTGGTTGCACCACCCCAGCGCGAGCCGCCGGTGTTCTGGATATCTGCGATCTGGCTCTTGATCTGGTCGCGATAGTCATCGGTGCATGGAAGCCGCCAGTACTTCTCCCCTGAGATCTGCATGGCGCGCGTGAAGTGCTCGCATGTATCGTCATCGTTGGAAAAGAGCCCTGCATTGAGCATGCCGAGTGCGACGACACAGGCTCCGGTGAGAGTGGCTGCATCGATCAGATGCGTGCAGCCGAGGGTTTTGGCATAGTGCAGACCGTCCGCCAGAACCATACGGCCTTCTGCATCGGTGTTGAGAATCTCGATGGTCTTGCCAGACATGGCCGTAACAACGTCGCCCGGCTTATAGGCAGTTCCGCTGGGCATGTTCTCGGCCGAGCAGACGAGTCCGATCACCTTGACCGATGGCTTGAGCTCGGCGATGGCGTGCATGGCACCGATCATGGCGGCTGCTCCTGCCATGTCGTACTTCATCTTTTCCATGCCCTCGGCAGACTTCAGCGAGATTCCTCCGGTATCGAAGGTGATGCCCTTACCGACAAGGCCGATGACAGGAGCATCTTTCCGGGGCTGCTTTCCTTTTTCCAGGGCGGGCTCGTAGGTCATCACAACCAGAGCCGGGGGCTCTGCCGAGCCCTTTGCGACGGCCAGGAAGGCTCCCATCTTCAGCTCTTCGAGCTTTTCGGTCGAGTAGACCTCGCACTTCAGGCCCTTTTCCGAGCACATGGCAGCAGCTCGGCGTCCCAGTTCTGTTGGGGTGAGGACGTTACTGGGCTCGTTCACCAGAGCGCGAGCGAAGTTTTGCGCTTCCACCACAATCCGGCCTTCCTCGAAACCGACCTGGATCTCCCGTGCGGTCGATTCCTCACCAGAGGGCGTGACCACCGTGAATGTTTCAATCGAGCGCTCTTTGCGGTCGGTCTTGTAGGTATCCCAATCCCGTTCAGCCAAAGCCGCTCCTTCAACGAGAGCCCGGCTTAACAGCGTGCATGGCAGATTATCCATGTGCTCGTCGGAGAGAGCGTGGTCTTCGGGAAATGCGATTGCCATCTGCTGGACGCCGCGAGGCTTGGCCCAGCGGACCGCTGCTCCAGCCGCCTTGCGAACCTCGTCGACTGCCAGGTTCTTCGTTTTGCCGAGCCCGATGATAAGCAGTCGTTCGGCCTTGAGACCGCCTGGCCCGCGCAGCACGACCTGTTCTCCCAGGGAGCCCTTGAACTCGCTGGATGCGATGAGCGTTGCCGCCGCGTTGGTGATGGCGTCCGAGGTCGTCAGCAGCGCGATCAAAGGATCCGCATCCTTACCGATTGCAACGTCAACTGCGAAGACGGCCAGCAACGGCGTCTGAAACCCTGCCGCGTCCTGAAATACCAGCTTCATATCCATAAAGCTATCGTAGCGCGAGCGGAAGCCAGTCCCGACGAGGGAAATGGCGAAAAGTGTTTAAAGATACGGATGCAGCTATGTTCCTCCCCACGTGTACTTGGCTACCTATGGCGCTCAGCCCAGTAGTGCGGATGACTGTTTCGCTGCTTAGCTGCGCTGGCTCCGCACGATGGCTGCGCGTGCCTCTTTGTCGGCTTCTCTGCGGCGCTCGGTCTCGCGCTTGTCCCAGTCCTGCTTGCCTTTGGCGAGGGCCAGTTCGCACTTCACGCGTCCGTTCCGGAAGTAGAGACGGGTAGGGATGAGCGTAAAGCCTTTCTGACGAGTGAGGGCTTCGAGCTTTCGCAGCTCGCCTTTATGCAGCAGCAGTTTGCGCGTGCGTAAGGACTCGTGGTTCATAGCGTTGCCATGCGAGAAGGGACCGATGTGGGCGTTCAGGAGAAAGCATTCGCCGTCCTTGAGCAGGCCATATGCATCTTTCAGGTTAGCTTTGCCCTCACGAATGGACTTCACCTCGGTGCCCCGCAACGCAACTCCGGTCTCAAAACGGTCCGTGAGGAAATAGTTATGGCTGGCAGCCCGATTGAAAGAGGCGTCACGTTGACCCGCGGCAACCGGGTCACGATCCTTCGGTTTGGCCGGAGAGGTCTTCGGCTGGTAGGCCACCGTCGGGTTGGAAAGTGAGCGAGGCATGACCCTTTACTTTAACATGTGAGGAGGGTGTGACTCACCCGGAGCTTCCGGGTACGTCTAACCTGCAGATATTCATATCCCTTTACCTAATCATCTCTAATGGCGTGAACGGAGGACAGCTATACTCCAGAGCCAGGACGCGAGGAATCGAAAGTTCGAATGCTATACTCACCCGAGCGCTCCAGCCTGGCAAGTAAGGCCCCCACAGGCAGCGTCCTCCTCTGCGAAAATGCCGGGGCTGGCGTGTACTCCAGCAGACGCCTCACTCTTTTCGGTGAAAAGGACGCACACGAACGCAGCATGACTCGCGGTAAGCTCCCACTTCTTCTGAGATCAGAATCCTGCGTCGCCAAGGCGCTTCTGGCAGTCCTCATTCTTTTTGTGCTCGGTAGTTCTCCATCTCATGCGCAGTCTGCGAAGACGTGGGATAAACGGGGCCAGGATGCTGAGGTTCGCCACGACTATGACGCCGCTTACGAGGCGTATCTGCAGGCGACGGTCAAGAAGCCCAAGGATCTGCGCTACAAGACTCACCTGGAACTGATGCGATTCCAAGCCGCGGTAAGTCATGTGGATCGCGGTCGTCTCCTTCGGCAGAACGGTGATCTGCAGGGTGCGCAGGCGGAGTTCAGCCGTGCGGTCGCGATCGATCCGGGCAATCAGACTGCGCAGCAGGAACTCGACCGGGTAAACCGTGACATCGCAAACCAGTCTTCTTCGGCGACACCGGCTCCCGACACGCAGGTAGGCGTCGACAATCTCGCCGCGATCAGCACGGTTGCCGGCCCGGTCGAGCTGAGACCGGTCTCCGATGAGCCCATCACGCTGCACGCAGTCGAGGACGTGAAGAATATCTACCAGGCCATTGGGAAGGCCGCCGGGCTTAACGTCATCTTCGATCCCGATTACACATCCAAGCGCATCCCCGTAGATCTTGTAAATGTCAGCCTCGCGGATGCTTTGCGTATTGTCGGCACAATCTCCGGCACTTTCTACAAGCCGGTCACCTCAAACACGATCTTTGTCGCACAGAACAACCGTACCAAGCGCACTGACCTGGACGAATTGGCGGTGCAGACGTTTTACCTGACCAATGCGAGTCAGCAGTCGGATGCTAATGAGGTGCTGACCGCGCTGCGTAACGTGCTGGATCCCAGCTCGAAGATTACCCTCGTTCCGAGCCAGAACGCGATCATTTTGAGGGCGACTCCGGACCAGCTTCTGCTCGCACAGAAGCTGATCAACGATGTGGATCGTGCCCGCCCGGAAGTTGTCGTCGATGTCGCGATCCTCGAGGTAAATCGCGACAAGATGCGAAAGCTTGGCATTACGCTGCCACAGTCCATCACCGTTACCCCGCAGGCAAGTCCGAGCACTACCAGCAGCAGCAGCTCCTCTTCCTCCTCAAGCGGAACCACCACGACGTCGAACACCTTCACGCTGAATACGCTTGCAAATCTGAATGCCACCAACTTCGGCGTGAGCATCCCTTCGGCGACGCTGGATGCTCTGTTAACTGACAGCGACACAAGAATCCTCCAGAACCCCCGTATTCGCGCGACCGACGGACAGCGTGCCAATCTCAAGATCGGCCAGCGAATCCCGGTAGCCACCGGGTCTTACAACGCCGGCGTAGCCACGGGCGTCGCCAGCATCGGCGTTCAGACGCAGTTTACGTACCTCGATGTCGGCGTCCAGATTGACATGACTCCCACGGTGCACTACGACCGTGAGGTCAGCCTCAAGATGAAGATGGAGGTCTCGTCGCAACAGAGCTCTGTCACAATCTCGGGCGTGGTGGAGCCCGTCATCGGCCAAAACGTAGTCGAGCAGGTGATCCAGCTGAAAGAGGGAGAGCCGAGCATTCTCGCAGGCCTCGTTACCCAGCAAGATACCCGCGGTCTCAGCGGAACGCCGGGACTCAGCGAGATTCCGTTCTTCAAGTTCTTCTTCGCTTCCAACTCGCGAGAGACGCAGCAAAACGAGATCGTCTTTCTGCTGATTCCACATATCGTGCGCGAGTCGATGCTCACGCGACTCAATACGCGTGCCATCGATACAGGGACGAGTACGTCCTTCCAGTTGCGGCAGGATGCCACCCTGACTGGTCAGGACGAGGATGTGGTTCCTGGAAGGCCCAAACCAATCGGACAGCCGAGTACTGCCGCGAATGCTGCGTCTGCAGCTGCGCAACAGATCCTGCAGCAGGCGCAGCCTCCTACGCCGCCACCTCCGGGGACAACTCCGCCTCCGGGGACAACTCCACCTCCGGCCGCCACGCCGCCAGCGAACCAGACGGCTCCGACGGGATCTCCGATCAGCCTCTCGGTGGTGCCTCCGACCGGAGTCCAGAACGTCGGAAGCACCTTCCAGGTGTCGGTAGATGCTGCAGCTGCGAGGGATCTCTTCGCGGTGCCGATGCAGCTTCAGTTCAATCCGGCTGTGCTGCAACTGGTAAATGTGGATGCCGGAACTCTTCTGGGGCGTGACGGTCAGGCGGTCTCGATCGTCCATCGAGACGAGGGCAACGGACTGGTGACGATCTCCACCTCACGGCCGCCGAACGTGCAAGGTATCAGTGGGCAGGGAAGTGTCGCTACGCTCACCTTTAAGGCGGTGGCGCCGGGCGACTCGAACCTTTCGCTCGTGAAGGTAGGTGCCAGAAACAGTGCTCAAGCCAACCTGCCGGCGGTAGGGTCACAGTCCGTGGTACATGTGAAGTGAATGTTTGGAACAAATCGATAATTCGTAGACCTTTCCTGGGACGGACTCCTTGGAAGGACCGACAGTACGGAAGGACGGCACCGGAATCTTCCGGCCCGGAGGCAGGTCTCACGCTGGTCGAACTGATTATCGTGGTGGCGGTCCTCTCTATCCTGGCGACCGCCGCACTCCCGATCGCACGCTTTCAGGTCAAACGCGAGAAAGAGAAAGAACTACGAAGGGACCTCTGGGAGATGAGAGCCGCGATCGATCACTACAAAGATGCCGCCGACAAGGGCGCGTTTCAGATCAAGGCGGACTCCCTGGGATACCCTCCCGACCTTGAGACGCTCGTCAATGGAGTCGACGTGCAGGGAAAGAAGGTCCGTTTTCTCAGGCGCATCCCCATCGACCCCATGACTGGAACCGCTGAATGGGGTATGAGGTCGAATCAGGATGACCCTGACTCCGACTCGTTCGGAGGCCAGAATGTCTTCGACGTCCACTCTAAAAGTCAGGGAACAGCCCTCGACGGCACAAAGTATTCCACATGGTAGATCTCCATACATCTCGAACCCGGTGCCAGCGTGAGCGAGGATTCACGCTGATTGAGCTGATGATCGTCATGATCATCATTGGTGTGCTCGCGGCGATTGCAGTACCCATGTATGTACAGAGCGTTCGCCATGCAAAAGAGGCGGTCTTGAGGGAGGACCTGAGAACCCTGCGGTCCGCGATTGACTCTTATACAGTCGACAAGCAGAAGGCTCCACAAAGCCTCGAGGATCTGGTTGAAGCCGGATATGTCAAATCGATGCCCAAGGATCCTTTCACAAACCGAACCGATACCTGGGTTCCCGGTCAGGACGATACCCTCCAGAGCATCGACCAGACCGAGCCCGGCATCAGCGATGTGCATTCGGGAGCCCAGGAGGTCAGCTCCGACGGAACAGCTTATTCCTCCTGGTGAAGCGTAGAGCCCTGATTCGACTGGCACTCGTACCAGAAAGGGCAGCCTCGAGGCTGCGCGTCGCCGGTTTGTCTCCCGTAACTTTCAGGCGCATACTACGTCTAAGAAGTGTAGAGCTGCGTCCGTCGACCACCTGGAGGCAGCTCCCACAGGAGACTTCCATGATGCGTCCCGCAGCGAATCTTGGTCTGGCCGCCATACTCGTTCTCTCTGCTGTCTCCTATGCGCAGACGCCAGCTTCGACGCCGACACCTCCAGGTACGTCCAAGCCGATTCCGGGCGCGCCGACCGCCACTCCGGCAGAAGACAAGGCGGCGAAAGAAGAGGCCAGCAAGAAGGCGGACTCTCTTCCTTCGCCCGGCGAGAATCTGGATCCCCATATCAAATCAGGCAGCGAAGACGACGTAAATGCCATCGGAACCCGCAATATCGGTGGCCGAGGACTTGGGAACTGGTATTCGACCGACTGGGAGATCCGGACGGGCAAGGGCTACTCGATGGAGATCGAAAAGTCCGCTCACATGGTCACCGATCCGGTCGTCAATGAGTACATCAATCGCGTCGGTCAGAACATCGTAAAGAACTCCGATTGCAAGGTTCCGTTCACCATCAAAGTGATCGACTCGGATGAGATCAACGCCATGGCGCTCCCGGGAGGATTCTTCTACGTCAACTCCGGACTCATCCTCGCTGCCGATGAGGAGGCCGAACTTGCGGGGGTTATGGCGCACGAGACGGCTCACGTCTGCGCCCATCATGCTGCACGCCAGATGACGAAGATGAATATGGCACAGATCGGCTCCATTCCGCTGATCATCTTTACTTCGGGATCCTGGACGGGATACGGCATCTACGAGGCTACTCAGCTGGCTGTCCCTATCGCCTTCCTCAAATTCTCGCGAGTCGATGAGAGTGAAGCTGACTGGTTGGGACTTCAGTACATGTACAAGGCAGGTTACGATCCGCAGGCCTTCATTCAGTTCTTTGAAAAGATTGCCGCCCTCGAGAAGCATAAGCCCGGCACTCTGTCTAAAGTCTTCTCCGACCATCCTCAGACGCCGGACCGCATCGCCCGCTCGGAGGATGAGATTGCGACCATCATGCCAGCGCGGCCCGATTACATCGTTTCGACCTCTGAGTTCGACGACGTCAAGGCTCGGCTCGCTCGGCTTGAGAACAAGCGCAAGCTGAACGACAAGAAGGATGGAAATCGTCCCACGTTGCGCAGGGTGGGTGGGGGAGGAAACGATCCTGTGAATCCGAACAATCCCTCGAACTCGGACGATCGCCCGACGTTGGGACGTCGAGACTAGCCGAGATCATAATCTCCAGCATCCGATTCAGCCGCTCGTTCCTGGGCGGCTGACCACTTTAAGAAAAGATCATCAGACCTAACGGCTTTCGAGATATCTCTTCTCATTGAACTGAATCTTGGATGTGGGGGGAGTTGAAGCGGAGTTATGGTGCGCCCGGAGTGATTCGAACACCCGACCTACTGGTTCGTAGCCAGTTGCTCTATCCAGCTGAGCTACGGGCGCACATCGCAATAACTGCAACCTTTTCAAGATACCGAATTTCCGGCATAAGAGCAACCTAGCGACGTATCAGGAGCTCGAGATAATCTCCGTTTCTCTTGCACGCTGTTGAAATCGTTCCCGCGACTTTGTGATCTCGTCGTAGTGCTGTTCGGCCCAGATCCACACACCACAGAAGGAAGCGCTCAGGCTGCGTCCAAGAGGCGTCAGGCAGTATTCGACTCGTGGAGGAATGACCGGGTGAATTGTGCGCTGTACAAGGCCGTCTCGCTCCATCTGTCGAACCGTCTTCGTCAGCATCTTCTGGCTGATGCCTCCGACCAGCTCTCCCAGGCGCGTGAATCGAACAGTACCGTGCTCTTCGAGAACCTCCAGCACAAGCATGGTCCATTTGTCGGCTACACGTTCGATGATCTCGCGAACAAGCAGCTCAATCGTCGGATCAGTCTCCGGGTAAGTCGGAGATTCCGCTGGCTGCCGATGAGAAGAGATTGCTTCTGCCTGAGACTCAGTCTTCTTCATGCCCACACTTTCCTTTCGGTAAGTATAGATATTTCAGGTGCCTACTTCTCTTCAGAGAGTGGCTGCCCTACAGTACCACTGAAGGGAGAAGTGCAATGAAGATCTCAGGAAATACCATTCTGATCACAGGTGGCGGCTCCGGCATAGGGCGCGCTCTGGCGGAGGCATTTCACACGCTTGGGAATCAGGTGATTATCGCAGGACGCCGGCAACAGGTTCTGGACGAGACCGTCGCGGCTAATCCAGGCATGAAGTCTGCCCTGCTCGATATCGAGAATGCCGAAGGCATCCGGGTGTTTGCAGACAGGCTGGGTAAGGATTATCCATCTCTCAACGTGGTCATCCACAACGCGGGAATCATGAGGCCGGAGAATCTGCTGGAGCAAGGCGACGACCTGGGCACGCTCGATGCCACCGTGACCACCAACCTGCTTGGACCGATTCGTCTGACGGCGGCTCTGCTGCCGCTGCTGAAGCAGCAGCCTGCAGCGACTATCATGACCGTCTCTTCCGGGCTGGCGTTTATCCCGTTGGCGCTGACTCCAACGTATTGCGCCACGAAGGCGGCGATCCATTCCTACAGCCAGTCGCTTCGATATCAGCTCAGAAACACAAGCGTCGACGTAATCGAGCTGGTGCCACCGTATGTTCAGACTGAGCTGATGGGAAGCGGGCAGGCGAGCGATCCCCGGGCCATGCCGCTGAAGGATTTCATCGACGAAGTCATGACAATCCTCAAGACCCAGCCTGATGCCACCGAGATCCTGGGGGAGAGAGTGAGGCCCCTCCGGTTCGCTGAGCTGAACGGAGTGGAGAAGTACGAGGCTTTCTTCCAGAGCTTCAACGACGCCGTCCCCGCGCCGCACTAGCCGCCGCAGACAAGTCTGTGAAACAGCAAAGGGAGCCGAACAGGCTCCCTTTGAAACGTTTGCTTTCCGTAGTACGAATGTGGTGCGCCCGGAGAGATTCGAACTCCCGACCTACTGGTTCGAAGCCAGTTGCTCTATCCAGCTGAGCTACAGGCGCGGCTACAGCAAACACTACTGTATCCCAATTTTGTTCCGCATTGGACTACTTCGTTGTGGGAGCGGCAGTGGGCTGCGATTCAGGCGGAGGAGGCACCGTAAACAGGGTGACTCGCTCGAGGATGTCAAGACCGGCTCGCCTGAGAAGCTGGTGGATCATCGCCTCATTCAGGCGCGTAGCGTCGTACTCGACACGAATGGTCTTGTTCTTTTCGTCAAAGGTCAGCGCCCGAACCCCGTAGACCTCACGGACTCTGGCCATGGCCAGCATACTCGCCTCCGTCGGCGGCACACCGTACCGGTACAGAACATCAAGCTGTGTCATGCCTCGATCATACCAGCGGAGCCATCAGCCCAGCCATTTCGGATTTGCGGCGGTTCCGTCGAAGTGGCTTGAGGTCTTGAAGAGCTCGTATTTGCCTTCGCTGGCTGCATCCTTCGTCTTGGCCAGCAGGGAAGCGACCTGGCTTTCGCTGAGCGGCTTGAAGGTCTTCGCCGCGTTCAGCGCCTGATCGAGGATCTTGGGGGAGTCGATCCCGGTGATCACGACCGAGACCGGCTGCGTGAGCCCATAGTGCAGCGCGTCGATCGGCTCCACCGTCTTGCTGTCCAGAATGAAGGAGCTGCCGAAGGTCTTCATCGCCAGGATGCCGATACCCTGCTTGAGAGCCACAGGCATCACCTGATGCGTGAAGGACCGGAAGTGCGCGTCCATCACGTTGATCGGCATCTGCACCGTGTCGAAGTGGAAGTTATGCTTCTCCGCCATCTCGAGCATCCGCAGGTGAACGGCAGGATCCTTATGGCCGGTAAAGCCGATGTAGCGAATCTTTCCGGCCTCACGCGCGGCTACTGCCGCCTCGAGCGCTCCTCCGGGAGCGAAGATCCGATCGGGATCTTCCATGCGGATGACCTCATGGAACTGCACCAGATCGATCATGTCGGTCTGCAGACGGCCGAGGGACTGTTCCAGCTGCTTGTTGTAGGCATCCTTCGTGCGGCCGTCCATCTTCGTCATCAGGAAGACCTTCTGGCGATACCCATCCCGCAGGGCCTGTCCCATGCGAACCTCGGCGAGGCCGTCACTGTAGTCCCAGCAGTTGTCGAGAAACGTGATGCCGTGATCTACGGCCGACCGCACCAGGCTGATCTTGGCCTGTGCATCAGAACCGCCTCCGATATGCGCCCCTCCCAGCCCGATGGCTGAGACGCGCTCGCCGGTCTTCCCTAACTCGCGGTAGATCATGCCGGGAGCCTCGGCCCGTTTAGCGGGGGTGGAGGATGGTGTCTGTCCCGGTGCGTAGGGAACTGAGGCTGCAATTCCTGAGGCGCTGGCGGATTTGATAAAGTCGCGACGGAGCATACCGGTTTGGATGCCGTCGCGCTAGAAGGAGTGGTTCTGTAAGGCGGGATTTACCTGGATCCTGCCGCGGCGCGGGCGATCATGGTCGCCGTGTACGCCGCTCCGAATCCATTGTCGATATTGACGACAGTGACGTTCGGCGAGCAGGAGTTGAGCATGCCCAGCAGGGCCGTAACTCCCTGGAAACTGGCTCCGTAGCCCACGGAGGTAGGCACGGCGATTACAGGAACTCCGACCAAACCGCCAACCACTGAAGGCAGGGCACCTTCCATGCCGGCACATACGATCACAGCCTGGCAGCCATTGAGCTGCTCTAGTACGGCGAGGAGACGATGAAGTCCGGCGACGCCAACGTCGTAGAGGCGGGTGACCGAGGTTCCGAACAGCTCGGCCGTAACCGCAGCCTCTTCTGCGCTGCCAAGATCGCTGGTGCCCGCGCACACGACTGCTATGTGTCCCCGTGGAGCAGAAGTCGTCTGCCTGAGGCTGACGGCCCGCGCGAGTTGATGATGGGTAGCTTCAGGCACGAATTGCAGGACGGCCTGGACAGATGCCTCGTCCACACGCGTCGCCAGAACATCCGATCCGGCCTCGGCCATACGCAGGAAGATCTCCGCCGTCTGTTCCGGCGATTTACCGGCTGCGTAGATTACCTCGGGCAGGCCGGACCTGAGCGCTCGGTGGTGGTCGATGCGGGCATGCCCGACATCCTCGAAGGGAAGATTGGCAAGACGGTCGCATGCCGCGTCGGTGCTGACTTCGCCGCGCTCGACAGCAGCCAGAAGCTCCAGAAGACGAGTACGGTTCATCGGCCCTCTACCTTCCCTGCGCGCTCTGATAGGCGGCAATCGCGCTCTGCTGGACCAGCTTGACCGGTACCTTGTGTAGCTCCGCGGCTGCGCGGCAGTCTTCGAATTCGGGAGCGGCGTTGTAGACCTCCCCGGACCGGGAGGCCACCTTGATTCGGATCTGGCCATACGATGTGCTGACCGCAACATGGGCGCGGTCCAGGCAGGAGCGGCGCTCGTGATGGATCCTTACTCCCAGCGTGCTCGTCTCGCGCAAGAGCAGATCTTCGAGAACGGCTACCTTGTCGTCGTCCGCCAGAATCGTGACCAGAGTGCCCATCCGGCCCTTCTTCATCTGTACCGAGGTAGACATCACATCCAGAGCACCCAGCGCGAGTGCGCGCTCCGTCACATATGCCAGGATCTGGGGAGAGAGATCGTCGAGCGCGGTCTCGAGGATGGCGACAGAGGACTGGTTCACTCCGTCAGATTCGCCAATCGACAGCCTCAGGACATTGGGAAAGTCTTTGGGGTTTCGCGTGCCTGCGCCATAGGCAATGGTCTGCACGCGCATCGCGGGTTGAGGACCGAACGTGGGGGAGAGTGCGCGGATCAGCGCAGCGCCCGTAGGCGTCACCAGCTCCTGCTGAACGTGGGCAGAATAGGTGGGAACTTCGCGCAGCAGATCCGCCGTCGCAGGCGCGGGGACAGGAAAGCGCCCGTGAGCACAATCCACCATGCCGCCTCCGACATTCAAGGGCGAGGCATACCAGGCATCCACTCCGAGAGCGTGGATGCCCGCGCTCACAGCGACGATATCAACGATCGCATCCACGGCGCCCACCTCGTGAAAGTGAATCTTATCGATATCCACGTTATGGATCTTTGCTTCGCTGGCACCCAGCAGCTCGAAGGTATGGATCGCTCTGCTCTTCACCGCGTCCGCAAGCTTTGTGCCTGCGATCAGTTGGCGAATGACCGACAGAGATCGGCCATGAACGTGTCCATGCTGATGTCCCGCGTTATGAGAATGAGAGTGCTTCGCCTCGTCATGCTGATGCGGGTGCGTGTGCGAATGCTCCTGATGCGAGTGCTCATGCGAGTGCTCATGCGAGTGCTCATGCGAGTGCTCATGCGTGTGCGTGTGCTCGTGTTCGTGTGTATGAGCATGACTATGAGAGTTGGCATCTGCAGCTTCCGCCAGCTTGCCGTTCTCCAGCACCCGCACGTAGCTCGAAGAGATTCCGCTGCGATCGACCTTGCTGAGTGAGAGCGATGCGCCAAGATCAAGCGCCTTCACTGCATCGTGAAGCACCTCTGCTGGAACGCCAGCGTCGAGCAGAGCCCCGAGGAACATATCTCCGCTAACTCCAGCGAAGCAATCCAGATAAGCAATACGCATAAGAATTATTGTTTCATGGTGGCGGGTGTGATCGCGGCGACCGGCAGCATGTCATTCATGGAGCCGGAGCGATAGCCCTGGGTATCAAGTGTCACGTAGAGAAAACCGGCTCGATGCACGGCTTCTGTAATCCGGTCGAGCGTCTCGATGTTCAGGGCGCGAGGAAGATCCATACGAGCAATCTCAATCCGCGCAAGATTACCGTGATGGCGCACCCGGACCTGAGCAAATCCAAGGGCGTGCAAGGCTTCCTCAGCCTGCTCGACCTGGGCGAGATTTTCGCGCGTTACCGGTCGGCCGTATTCGATTCGTGAGGAGAGGCAGGCCGAGGCGGGCTTGTCCCACAGTTCCAGGCCGGCATCGAGGGCGAGCTGCCGAATCTCCGTCTTCGTCAGCTGCGCCGTTACGAGCGGGGCGAGGGCATGATGCTGGGAAGCAGCCTGTTGCCCAGGCCGAAACTCTCCACGATCATCAAGGTTCATTCCATAGGCGAGATGACGAAATCCGAGGATCGCCTGCTCGGCTTCCATGCGGGTAAACAGTTCATCCTTGCAGTGAAAGCAACGCTGGGAATCATTGCGCTGGTAGTCCGGATTGTCGAGTTCGGCAGTAGGAAGAATATGGGTCGGAATTCCATGTCGCGCCGTAAAAGACAGGGCTGCCGCCAGTTCCGCCCGTGGCAGGGAGGCCGAGTCTGCGATGACGGCGAGCATCTCGCCACCCAGCACGCGGTGCGCAGCCCAGGCCAGAAACGCCGAATCGGTTCCGCCCGAGTACGCAATCATGACGCTGCCCAGGTCTCTGAGCGTGGTCTCGAGCAGGGCGCGTTTTGAAGTCAGGTCCATACCTCTGTAGATGCTAGCGGAGTCCATCCCGGTTAACGAAATATCGGATCTCCCAACGACTGGAGGTGCTGCCAGATCTCCGGATCCACGGGAACCCCGAGACTGAGGTTCTCTTCGCGGATGCGGAGAGTCTGTTCTCCCGGATAGCGGATCGGATCTGCCGGATCGAGTGGGGGCGCCTGATGCAGATGTTCCAAGATTCCGTCCGCGATGTGATTCAGCTCCCCGGCTGCGGAGAGATTTGCAGGATCAATCGCGAGAAACATCTGCGACTGGCCCGCCTCAAGCGTCGGTTCCAACGGAAGCTGATGCGTGGCCAGCCCCCCGGAGAGCATTGTGGCGATCATATCCAGGACCAGGGACAGGCTGGAACCCTTCCAGTAGCCGATGGGAAGCGCCCGCTGCGAAGCCTCGATCGCGGCGGCGTCCTGGGTGAGGTGTCCAGTGCTGTCGAAGCCACCCGGAACCGGTAGCGGCTTGCCGCGTTTGGCATACGATGACAATGCGCCGTAAGAAAACTGGCTCATGGCCATGTCCAGCACGACATGTTCTCCATTCTCCCGAGGTACGGCAAGGACCAGAGGATTATTGCCGACCGTAGGAGCCGCCGAGCCCCACGTGGGAAGGTTCGCCAGCGTGTTCGACCAGCACATCGCAAACATTCCCTGATCGGCAGCCTGCCAGCCGAAGGCTCCACCGCGCATCCAGTGATTGCTGTTGGCTAAAGCAACCGCGCCGATCCCGTTGGCTCGCGCTAATTCGATGGTCCGCTGCATGGCAAGATAGGCGTTTACGTTGCCCACGCCGCGATTGCCATTCCACCGTTCCATGCTCCCGAAGGCTGCGGTTCGAGACGGTTTGGCGTGTACGTTGATACTGCCATTCCGTACCATCGCCTCGAACCGCGGAAAGCGATTCAGACCGTGCGTGTACACGCCATCGCGTGTGGTCTCGGCGAAGAGTCGGGCGGATAACTGAGCTGCCTGCGGCTCAAGGCCGAGGTGCAGCATCGCTCGTTCAAGCGTGGCATAAAGGTCAGTAAAGGGAACACGCAGCATACATGCAGTTTAGTCGAGTGAAGGTCCAGCAGGCCCTAGCGGACCAGTGCAGGGAGCTTGTCGCTCATGCCAAACAGGAAGATTGTGCCGATCGCGAAGCTGTAGACCGCAGTCAGTGATGTGACAAACAGCTGCAGCTTCGGGCGATGCCTGCTCGATGCGAAGATGCCGGAGGCCGAGGCAGTCATCAGCGTGTTCATCACCAGTAACCCTCCGATAAAACAAAGCAGGCCCAGGAAGCCGCGGCTGGTTCCGCCCAGGTTCGCTGCCAGCAAAAACAGCAGGAGCTGTGATGGAGTCTCTGCTCCCAGTCCGTGAAGAACGCCGACGATGAGGACCGAACTGCGATCGTAGCGAAACCGGAACGGCTCAGGACGCGGCAACTCCCGATCCTTTAGGCTGCGGACTCTCCAACTCGCATACTGCGCCCCGGAGACCAGCAGGGCAATCCGGCTGGCTGGAATGACGTGCTGATGAGTCGCATCGGAACGTCTGCGGAAGAAGGCGAACAGGACGTACAGCGCGAGAACAATCAGCGTTGCGCCTACAATCCGCTCTCCGACTGCATCCAGGTGGCGCGGCAGGCCGAGATGAAGAAAGATTACCGCCGCCCCAAGCACAGCGACAGTCAGGGCGTGTCCCAGCGCATACAGCAGGCCTAGTCTCATGCCCTCGCGCCATGTGCGCTGAACGCTCGTGATGTCCGTGATGGCTGCGAGATGGTCGTAATCGAATCCGTGTCGAAGCCCAAGCAGAGCGCAGGAGAACAAAGCGAGTTCGAGCGCGGATGACATCTTTGGTAGGGTACGAGGTGCGGCAACTGTGCGCAACCGATGGTATTTACTGGCATACCCCAACCTTGGCTGAGGATTTTGGGAATAGAATTCTTGTTGAATTAGTAAAAGAGGTTGTCTGGAAATGGATCTGGAGAGAATCGTCAGGGGGGCCGCTGCCCCGCGTCCTCGTTCCGCTCGGCCCATCATCATGATCGGTTCCGGCGGCATTGTCCGCGATGCCCATCTGCCGGCCTATGCCAAAGCAGGCTTCCCGGTGGCCGCGCTTGTAGACGTCAATCTGGAGAAGGCCGAAGCCCTTGCCCAAGAGTTCGGCATCGCCCGGGGCTTTTCTTCCATCGCGGAGGCAATTCGATTCGCACCTAAGGACTCCATCTTTGACATCGCCACGCCGGCCAAAGTCCTGCCATCTATCCTCTCCCAGCTTCCGGACGGAGCCGCTCTTCTGATGCAGAAGCCTATGGGCGACACCCTCGCCGAGGCCACTGAGATTCTCCGCATCTGTCGCGAAAAGAGGCTTACCGCTGCAGTGAACTTCCAGCTTCGCTGGGCGCCGAACATGCTGGCCGCGCGAGCTATTACCTCCTCCGGCGCATTGGGCGAGTTACACGATATGGAGATCAAGGTCAGCGTCCATATGCCCTGGGAGCTATGGAGTTTCCTCAGCACCGCTCCCCGGCTGGAGATTCTCTACCACTCCATTCACTACGTCGATCTTGTCCGAAGCTGGCTTGGGAATCCTCGCAGCGTCTATGCAAAGACAGTGAAGAGCCCTCGCACGCCGAAGCTGGCAGCGACCAAGAGCGTGATCGTTCTGGATTACGGAGACGACAAGCGCGCCTTCGTCGCCACCAACCACAGCCACGACTTCGATCCGCATATGCAGCGAAGCTTCGTCCAGTGGGAGGGAACGACTGGCGCGATGCGGGCCCAGATGGGGGTCAATCTCAACTATCCTGCCGGTCTTCCCGACAACCTGGAATACGTCCTGCGAGATGGCGCGGGATGGAAGGACGCCCCTATCAGCGGAAACTGGTTTCCGGATGCTTTTATGGGCTCCATGGGATCGCTGCAGGCCTACGTTCAGGGCGACGCCAGCACGCTGCCGACCAGCGTCGAAGATGCGATTGACACCATGCGCACCGTTGAGGCCGCCTATCTCTCAAGCGAGGGCGGAGGGGAAGAGCTTCCGGCTATTGAAGGATGAAATGCAGCGCAGTAACTCTCAACCCTCGTCATTCTGAGCCGCAGGCGAAGAATCCCTGTATTTTTTGCAGGATGCATCCGGCCAGCCAAACCTCACAGAAGCTCAGCGCCCCATCCACCCGCCATCCACCGTCAGCACAGTGCCTGTGACATAGTCGCTGGCTGGAGTGCTGAGATAAAGGGCTGCCCCCGCAATGTCCAGAGGATTCCCCCAACGCCCTGCGGGGATCCGTTCCAGGATCTGGCGATTGCGTGTCTCATCGGACTGGAGTGGCTCCGTGTTCGTGGTCGAGATATAACCAGGGGCGATCGCGTTGACCTGAATCTGTTTTGCAGCCCACTCGTTGGCCAACGCTTTGGTTAGCTGAGCAACTCCGCCCTTGCTGGCGGCGTAGGCTGGGACGCGGATGCCGCCCTGAAAGCTCAGCAGGGAGGCGATGTTGACGATCTTGCCTGGAGCGTTGCGGGCGATCATGTCCCGGCCTGCAAGCTGCGACAGCTGAAATACGCTCGTAAGGTTGACCTGGAGAACCGTCTGCCAGTCTTCCAGCGGATAGTCGACCGCGTTGTGACGGATGATGGTGCCGGCATTGTTGATCAGGATATCGATCCTGCCGAACTTCTCTTTTACCTCGGAGAAGAGCTGCTCCGCTCCGGTAGCAGAGGAGAGATCGGCCTGAAATGCGACTGCTTTCTCACCGATGGCTGCGGCGGTCTCGGTTGCAGGCCGCCGGTTGCCGTGAACCGCGACCGTAGCTCCAGCCTGAGCGAGTGCTTCGGCGATAGAGGCTCCGATGCCGGTCGCGGCTCCGGTGACGAGGGCGACCTTCTGGTCGAGACAAAAGAGTTCGAAGATATTTTGCATACATCGTCACTCTAAAGGTGCCTTCGTCTGTCCAGCAAATCGAAGTGTTTCAGCTGATTCATATGCGGTTCATACATCCGTCTGCGTGCGGTTATTGGCGTTTTATTGACGGTCCAGAATCCCGTCTCGTATCGTGGGAGGGGTTCTCTCCGCGCCGAACCCAGATTGGCGCCTTCGACCGGACCTGAAGACTGGCTTTGATGCTCGACAGCACGCGTTTAGGGCATATGGCTTAGGTCCCGCTCGAACAGGGACGATATCTTTGTTTCATGCCCCTGAGAGATGCTTCTGCAGAGAATTACCGCGAATTGAGGAGAATGCGATGAGGCTGTATCAGATGGCAGATTCGGTCCGCTACGGACTGATGAATACGGAAGAGCTGCGCGAGACTTTTCTGCTGGAAGACTTCTTTCAGCCCGGCGAGATCGAGTTCGCTTACGTCGACCTGGACCGCACCGTCATCGGCTCGGCCGTCCCGACCGAGGGTCCCCTGGAGCTTGAGACGGAGCCTGAGCTGCGAGCCGACTTCTTCCTCGAGCGCCGTGAGCTCGGCGTCCTGAATGTCGGTGGCGCAGGAACTGTCACCGTCGACGGCAAGACCTTCGAGATGGACAAGCTCGACTGCCTCTACGTCGGGCGCGGTTCGAAAGACGTCAGCTTCGCGAGCAAAGATGCTGCGAACCCCGCGGAGTTCTACCTGCTCAGCTATCCCGCGCATGCAGACTATCCGACCGCGATGGTGAAGTTCGCGGATATCAAGCCGGTCGAGCTTGGTTCGGTAGAGACCTGCAACAAGCGCAAGATCTACAAAGCGATTTACAGAGAAGGCATCAAGAGCTGCCAGCTCGTCATGGGCTTCACCATGCTCGAGCCGGGAAGCAACTGGAACACGATGCCTCCGCATACACACATGCGGCGCAGCGAAGTTTACTTCTACTTCGACGTTGATCCTGCGCATCGTGTGCTTCACCTCATGGGGCCGCCGGACGCGACCAGCCATCTCGTGATGAAGGACAAAGAGGTTGTAGTTTCACCGGGATGGTCCATCCATGCCGGTGTCGGCACCAGGCACTACACATTCTGCTGGGGTATGGGCGGAGAAAACCAGGCGTATGACGATATGGATGGCGTTGCCATCGCGGAGCTTCGATAAAAACAATGAGTGAGTCAGCAAGTCTCAAGATTCGTAAAAAAGAAGAGTGCAAGTGGGATCTGGTCAGCCTGGGCGAAGTGATGCTTCGTCTCGATCCGGGCGACGTTCGTGTCGCGACCACGCGACAGTTTCAGGTGTGGGAAGGCGGCGGCGAGTACAACGTCGCCCGTGGCCTTCGCCGCTGCTTCGGCCTGAAGACGGCCATTGTGACCGCGCTCGCTGACAACCCGGTCGGCCGCCTGGTCGAGGACCTGATGAACCAGGGTGGCGTGGACCAGAGCCACGTGCAGTGGGTCAAGTATGACGGCGTCGGCCGCACGGTGCGCAACGGCCTCAACTTTACGGAGCGCGGCTTCGGCGTGCGCGCTGCTCTCGGCTGCTCCGATCGCGGCAACACGGCGGTCAGCCAGCTCAAGCCCGGACAGATCGACTGGGACGAGATCTTCGGCAAGGAAGGCGCTCGCTGGTTTCACACCGGCGGAATCTTCTGCGCACTGAGCGAGACGACGCCCGAGGTCTGCAAGGAGGCTCTTGTGGCCGCGCGCAAGCATGGCGTGATGACGAGCTACGACCTGAACTACCGTGACTCGCTTTGGAAGTCGATAGGCGGCAAGGCCAAGGCGACCGAGGTTAACCGCGATCTCGCGCAGTATGTCGATGTCATGATCGGCAACGAAGAGGACTTCACCGCGGCTCTCGGCTTCGAGATCGAGGGCGTGGGCGACGACCTGGGCGAGCTTGACTCAGCCAACTTCCGGAAGATGATCGAGAAGGCAGTTGCGACCTACCCGAACTTCAAGGCCGTCGCAACCACGCTGCGCCATGCGAAGACGGCGAGCGTCAACGACTGGGGCGCGGTCTGCTACTACGAGGGCCAGTTCCACGAGGCACGTCCGATGCCCGATCTCGAGATCTTCGACCGCGTCGGTGGCGGCGACTCCTTCGCCTCCGGCCTGATCTACGGCTTCCTGAACGAGAAGGGCGCTGACTGGGCGGTCAACTGTGGCTGCGCTCATGGGGCTCTCGCGATGACCACACCCGGCGACACCACGATGGCGACCTTCGACGAGGTGCAGCGCGTGATGAAGGGCGGCGGCGCTCGGGTTCAGCGATAGAAAACAGGCAGAATCTTCATAACCAGCCCGGCTGAGCGATACCTCAGCCGGGCTTCAGAGACTTCAGGAAAGCGAGTAATTCAGATGACTAAAGCCGCTGTATTGGCTTCGTTGAAAGAGATTGGGCTGGTTCCCGTGCTGCGGGCCGAGTCCGTTGACAAGGCGCTTGCACTGGCTGAGGCGATCGCGGCCGGCGGCGTAACCGTGCTCGAGATCACGATGACGGTTCCGGGCGCGATCCAGGTCATGCGCAAGCTGGCCGAGCAGCGTCCTGACATTCTGATCGGCGCGGGCACGGTGCTCGATGCCGAGACGGCCCGGGCCTGCATTCTCGAGGGCGCAAAGTTTGTCGTCAGCCCGGCGCTGAACGTGAAGACCATCGAGATGTGTCACCGTTACTCCATCGCCGCTCTTCCCGGTGCGCTCACTCCGACCGAGGTGGTGAATGCATGGCAGGCAGGTGCGGATGTAGTGAAGATCTTCCCGGCCAGCGCGATGGGCGGAGCAAAGTACCTGAGCTCGCTCAAGGCTCCGCTGCCGCAGGTCGAGATGATCCCGACGGGCGGCGTCTCGCTGGATACTGCGAAGAGCTTCCTCGATGCCGGCGCGTTCGCGCTCGGCGTTGGTGCGGATCTGGTGAACACCAAGGCGATGGCCGAGGGCAAGCCCGAGGTCGTCACCGAGAGCGCGAAGAAGTACCTCGCGATCGTCAAGGAGTACCAGGCGGGGAAGAAGTAGTACCCCTCCCCCGGTATTTCGCGCAAAATCTTCAAAATAGAGGGTCTTAGGTCTGGACTTCAAACGCAATTTGTATGCCAGACCTGTGCGTTATGCAAGAAGCCCCGGCGAGTGCCGGGGCTTCCTGGTTCTGGCTGGGGATGCTCTTTTAAGAGTAGTACAGCGGACACAATAAATCGGCAGATGTATGTTGATGCGCTTCAAACGGTTAGCTGGATGTGGGGCTTGACAGGACTGCTGTGTGCTTTTTTCTCTGGCTGGAATCGTTCCATGTACCGGAATCCTGCAAAGAAATACAGGGATTCTTCGCTGCGCTCAGAATGACGGTGCCGAAAAGCAATCAATGACGGTGTCGAAAAGGGCTCAGAATGACGGTTTCGAAAAGAATGGCGTCGCAAATAAAACAGCCGAAGCGGAGCTTCGGCTGTTGCAAGTGATATTCAGTCGAGGAGCATCCTGGCCTATAGTTCAAGATGCTCCTCGATCTGGTTAGAAGCTCGCTCGGAGTGACAGCTGAATCTGACGATTTGCTCCGATACCGACCTGGTTGCCGACCGTGGCTGAGTTCACGCCCCAGGACGAGCCTGCCAGGGACTGCGTGAACGGGTTGCCGGGCTGGCTGGCCGAGGTGAGCGTCTGGTTGAGACGAACGTTCCCGGGGTTGGCGAAGTTGGGGTGATTGAGAACGTTGTAGATCTCGGAACGGAACTCGATGTTGGCGCGCTCGGTGAGGTGGAACTGCTTGGAGAGCGTCAGGTCGAGCTGGGCGAGGTTGGGACCGCTGAGGTCGTTGCGGCGGAAGTTTCCGAAGGTTCCGGGAGCCGGTGTGGTGAAGGCCGCCGGATTGAGGTAGTTGTAACCACTCTTCAGATAGGGATTGACGCCGGGAACGATGTTGGGACGGCGAACGTTACGGCTGTTGCCGCCTCCGGGAACGTTGACCACAGCGGTGGTCTGGACAACTCCGCCGGTGACCACCGGTGAGCCGAAGACCTGTCCTGCGATGGAGGTCCCGGGCTTGCCGACGTAGGCGAGATCGGGCCGAGTGATCAGCACGTCGATCGGTACGCCGCTGCGGAAGTTGGTGATACCGCCTATCTGCCAGCCTCCTGCGAGAGCATCCATCGGACCGGAGAGGCTGAACGCCCTGCCGTGGCCGAAGGGAAGATCGTAGAGGAGATTGAGGTTGAGAGTATGGCGGATGTCAAAGTTTCCGCGACCGTACTCCGGAGTGGCTCCGAAGACCTGAATGGGAGCCTGGGCGGTGTTGGCTTCGTTGGAGCCGGAGGAGGTTCCCAGCTCCTTGGCCCAGGTGTACTGCGCGCCGAGCGAGAGCCCCTTGGAGAAGCGGCGCATGAGCTGGGTCTGCAGAGCGTTGTACATGTCCGTACCGCCGGAGGTTTTGTAGTCGACTTCGGCGAAGCGGCCGCCGAACTGGCGGATCGCGGTTCCGGTGCCGGTGGTGGGGCTGGTCGTAACGCCTGTGATCAGGTTGGTGACGGAGCGCATGAAGAGATTGCGTCCCGTGGAACCGACGTAGCCGACCATCAACTGCATGTCGCCCGGAAGCTTCTGCTGGATGGAGGCCGTGTAGGTGGTGACGCGCTCAGGAATCTTGTAGTTCGGTGAGTAGGCGCGTGGCTGGTATCCGAGTGTGGGGCTGTTGATGTCGTAATTCGCGTAGACATCGGTAGCCGGGTCGATGGGATAGACCTTACCGGAGGTGAAGGTGCGGGTGACGCGGTCGTTGGCCTCAGGCTGAATCTGGTCTTCAGTCTGACCCGGACCATAGAAGACGCCGCCGCCGATGCGGAGCACGGTATCGCCGTTCAGAGCAGAAGGTGCCCAGGTGAGGGCGAGGCGGGGACCGAAGTTCGCTTTGCTGCTGTTGTACCAGTCTCCGGAGTACTTGGGATAGATGGTTCCAGCGACCATGTCGAAGATGACGTCCTTATTACGGGTCTCATGCAGGGGAGCGTAGTACTCGTAGCGGAGACCAAAGCTCAAGGTGAGATTGGGGCGCAGCTTCCACTCGTCCTGCGCATAGCCGATATAGTAGGCCTGCTTGACGTGGGCGTTGCCGCTGAGGCCAGTAAATGGGCTCTTGTCGCTGAGGTCGCCGTAGAACTGAATCTGCGACGGGGAGTTGGTGAGGAAGGTGGAGACGTTCTGATAGGTGTAAGTCGTTCCACCGATCTGGTTGTTGTAAAGACCGATAGGGCGGATCTCTACGCCAAACTTCAAGTTGTGGTTGCCCTTGAGGACGGAGAGGTTATCGATGTAGGAGAAGGTCTGCCCGGTGTAGGGTGCGCCGACGCCGTTGAATGAGCTGGAGAGGCTGATGAGAGAGCCTACGTTGGTGAGTCCGCCGACGGCGATACGGGTGCGGCTGATGTCAGCGTTAGGGCTGGGGCCGGGGATGCCCAGCACGCGCATCTTGATGCCGTTATAGCCGAACTTGGTCTCGTTGAAGATGTGCGGGGTCCAGACCTGGGTCAGGGCGATTACGCCGTTCTGCGGGACCATGACCTGGCCGTACTTGCTGAGCGAAGCATCCTGAATCTGCTGCGAGGTACCCTGATCGCGGTTGTAGCGAGCGTACATGCTGAAGCGATCGTTGATGTGATAGTCGAAGCGGACGGCACCGAAGTTTTCCTGGATGGTGTTCGCACCGATCGTAGTCACAGTCTGCTGCAGGACACCGGGCACGACCGGGTTGGGGTCGGAGGGGAAGGCAGCGAGCAGTGAAGAGATGGGGCTGCTGGGGGAGACGAGAGAGCGGGCGTAGTTGGAGAGGGTCGCCTGCGTATAGGGAGCCGCCCACGTCTGGCGAAGCCCCTCGTAGTTTCCGAAGAAGAAGAGCTTGTCCTTGATGATGGGACCACCGAGCGAACCGCCGAACTGGTTGAGGCGGAACTTCGGATTTCCTTTGCCGCGCTGGTTGAAGGTATTGCGGGCGTCGAAGTAATCGTTGCGGAGGTACTCGAAGACGGAGCCGTGGAGGTTATTGCTACCGGATTTGGTGATGAAGCTGATCTGTCCTCCGGTTCCGGTTCCCATCTCGGCGGGGTAACTGGAGGAGTCGATACGGAACTCCTGGACGGCCTCAAGCGATTGCTGCAGGCGGAAGAGCGAAGTAGTTTCGCCGTTCAGGTTGCCCGGGGAGGTGTCGATGATGGAGGTGGCTTCGATACCGTCGAGGCGGATGATGTTCTGTTCGACGGAGCGGCCGGAGAAGCGGATGTTGTCGAAGGTTCCGGAGCCGGAGTTGGTAGCTCCCGGAACGAGCAGATAGAGCTGAGAGATCTGGCGGCCGTTGATGGGCAGGTCTTCGATCTCGCGGGCGCTGACGTTGCCTCCGATCCTGGCGGACTCGGTATCGAGCGCGGCGGTGCCTGACTCTACTGTAACGGTGGTCTGAGAGTTCTCGACACTGAGGCTGTAGTTGCGGTTGATCTCCTGACCTACCTGGAGGAGGATCCCCTTGGCCTGGAGAGTTGAGAAGCCGGGATGGGAGAGCTCGAGGGTGTAGGTGGCGGGAGGAAGCTGGACCAGAGTGAACTGGCCGGAGTTGTTGGTCGTTGTCGTACGCTGGCGTCCCGTGCTGTTGTCGGTAAGCGTGACCTGCGCGTCAGCAAGGGCGGATTCAGATTTATCTGTGAGGAAGCCGGTGATGCTTCCTGTGCTGGTCTGGGCAAAACTCTCGGTTAGAAAGACGAACAGAATTAGTAACAATCGAATTGGTCTCATAGGGCCTCTTGGGTCGAGTATTCGAGGCTTCTATGAAAATCGAGTTACTTTTCGATGAATAGGAGAACTATTCAGCGGGTGGCGTGTCTAAAATATCCGGTTTTCCTCATTGCGTGAACGCACGATGAATTCTAGGGTTTTCGGGCAAAAACCTGTGGATCTACGGATGCGGTCGCGTGACCCAGAGCAGAGGCTGGCGGATGGGGAAGGTGCGGTCGAGCTCGGGGTTGGAGGTATCGGCCGGAAGAGTGCGCCAGGTGTCGGCATACTCCGGACGACTGTAGGCGCGAGCAGCGAAGAGAAGAGCGGGACGCCGAAGGGGAAGCTCGTTGAAGAACTCGGCGTCGGCCCGATAAGGCCACGATCTGCGGTTGGCGATGAAGGGATAGAGGCGAGCGATGGCGACGCGCATGCCGGGGCCGTCCTGCAGCTCGAAGTCCCAGACGCTTTCAAAACGGGTGGAGAGCAGATCGCAGCAGCCGGCGAGCATGTCGAGGTTGAAGAGGCTGTTGCGGTAGGGATTGGGTGTGGTGATCTCGCGCGGGAAGCTTCCGTCGTAGGTGATCTGGGCGCGAATGGTTGCGGATCGAAACTGATGACGGAGCGTAGTGAGGGCGCGGTCGTCCTTGAGGTTGAGCCGGGCGCAGGCTGCGGCCTGCAAGAGCCAGGAGGAGCCGTTGTGGTCGCGCATGTCGCGGGCAAGGCCGGCGGTGCGTGAATTATTGAGCCAATCGAGATAACCGGTAAACCACTGATTGATGGTTACGAGGTCGGAGGGTGAGAGGGCTTCGGAGCTGGAGAGGAACTGGATGCTCTGCGCGACCTCGGCGAGATGAACGGCTTCGATGACGCCTTCCGGGCTCCCCGTCTTTGTCGCGGGAGTGACTCGGGCGTATTCGAGATTGGGCGACATTGCGGTCTCGGGAGTTACGAACCAGGCGCGGAGGTGGGCGACGGCGTGTTGGGCGTAGCGCTCGTCCTTCGTGATGACATAGGCGGCGGTGAGGGCGGGGACGATGTGGGCGAGGGAGAGGATGGCGTCGCGATGGGCGGTGAAGGTGCCGGGTGCGGAATAGAAGTCGTGGGGCGTTCCGGGGGAGTCGGGCGCTGGAAGTGTGGTGATGGGGGTGGGCTGTTGGGTGAGGGAGTGATCGGCGGCGGAGAGGATGCGGTCGTGATCGATGACGGCGACGTTGGGGCGGGTCGGTGTTCCGGTGGCAGGGGTCTGGGCGAAGAGGCGTCGCGCGAGCAGAAGGGTTGCGGTCTGGGTGCAGAGGCGTGAGCAGAAGTGTCTACGTGTGATGGACATATCGGCGACCTTTGGGGTGAAGGGTATCACGCAGTACCGGGATGGGAGGCGGAAGCAGCTAACAGGACAGGATGTTTGCGCGTCCAATGTTAGGTGGAGTGCTCCGCTGTGCCCGGGTGGTATGGTGAGAGGAGATGATTCTGGACTTCGGCAGAACGAGACAGGAGCAGTGGGCGCGTGGAGCCGGAATGGCGCTGTGCCTGCTTGTCCTCGTGTTTTCGTTCGCGGCGAAGCTTTCGTGGTATCAGCCGAAGAGTCTTGGAATGCCAGTGAAGACGTTGTCTTCGAGCAAGATGTGGCAGCACGAGGCGAAGGTTGCGGCTGCGATGATGTCGGCTCCCGAAGAGACTGGAATGTTTGCCCAGATGGTGGCAAGCATCTCTTCGCTGCTGCTGTTCGCAGTGGCGACACACTTCCTGTTTGAGTCGCTGTCCACGGGTGAGTGGATGGAGCGCGAGGCTGCGGTTGCGGTCCGGCGTGCGAGATTTGCCCGAATCTCCCAGTTTAGAGCACCTCCCGCTCGTTAATTCCTTTTTCTTACAGAGTTGTGTTCTGCCTCGCGGAGTCGTGTCTTCGCCCTGGCATGGGAACGATGAAACTCAACCGAAGACGAATGTGAGTGAGTTGACTATGGACTGGTCTTGCTGGACTCGGCGGTGTGCGCTGCCTTGGGTTTGTGCTGTCTTGTTGGTGGGTGCGGTAACGGGGTGCAAGAAAGAAGAAGGTGGAGCGACGGCAGAGGCGGCAGCGACTCCTCGGGCAGCGGTTGTGCCGGTGACGCGTCAGGCTGTGACAAAGAACCTTACGGTGGCGGGCGAGTTTATTCCGTTCCAGGAGGTGGAGCTGCATGCAAAGGTCGCAGGGTATATCCGGAAGATCAGTGTCGATATTGGAGATAAGGTTCGTACGGGGCAGGTTCTGGCGACGCTGGAGATTCCGGAGTTGACGGCACAGGTGTCCGGTGCGGAGGCCGGCATACGGCACAGCCAAGAAGAGGTCACGCTGGCAAAGAGCCAAGTGGCACGGGCAGAGGCCGATCATAACGCGCTGCACATGGCTGCCGAACGATTGAAGCAGGCTGCGACGGCGCGGCCGGGGATGATCGCCCAGCAGGAGATCGATGACGCCGAGGCGAAGGATTCGTCATCGGAGGCGCAGGTCGAGGTTGCGAAGGCGACGGTGGCGGCGCAGCAGCAGCAGATGGAGGTGGCGAAGGCCGAGCATCTGCACTACTCGTCCCTGGCGGGGTACTCGAAGATTACGGCGCCTTTCGATGGGATTGTGACGTGGCGCTATGCCGACACCGGGGCTCTGATCCAGGCGGGAACGTCGAATGTGGGATCGATGCCGGTGGTGAAGGTGGCACAGGTGAATGTGCTGCGGCTGCGTATCCCGGTTCCTGAGTCGCTGGCAGGATACGTCCGCGACGGAGATACGGCGGATGTTCTGGTGCAGGCGACGGGAGACCACTTTACGGGGAAGGTCGTGCGGACGACAGGAGCCCTGGACCGCACAACGCGAAGCCTGCAGGTGGAAGTGGACGTGCCGAATCCGAAGTCGAAGCTGACGCCAGGGATGTATGCGGATGTGACGCTTAGAATCGCAGGAAATCCGAGCGCTCTGACGGTTCCGGTGCAGGCGGTGGATCAAGGGCCTAACGGGGCCTCGGTCCTGGTGGTCGACGCGAACAACAACGTGCAGCGGCGGCCGGTGCAGATTGGCCTGGAGACACCGGACAAGGTTCAGATTCTGAGTGGCGTTCACGATGGAGAGCGGGTGATTGTGGGCAACCTCGCATCGTTTGAGCCCGGACAGAAGGTGAACCCCAGAGCGAGCGCTATGGTGGCCAGCGGGAAGGAGGAGTAGCGAATGTCAGGATTTTCGATACGCTATCCGTTCTTCATCATCATGATGTGCCTGATCGTCGCCGTGGTCGGATCGGTGACGGTGGCGCGTATGCCGGTGGACCTGTTTCCAGATATCAACATTCCTGTCGTCGTGGTCGCGACGTTCTACAACGGCATGCCTCCGGAGCAGATTGAGGCGAGCATTACGAATCCGTTTGAGCGCTTCTTCACGCTGGGAAGCGGAATCGATCATATCGAATCGCGGTCGCTGACAGGCGTCAGCCTGATCAAGGTGTATTTCCAGCCGGGCACCAATGCGGACGCGGCGGTAGGTACGATCTCGAATCTGGCGATGGCGCAGCTGCGCCGTCTGCCACCGGGCACGCTGCCGCCTGTGGTTCTAAAGTTCGATGCCTCGAGTCTTCCTGTGTGCCTGATTACGCTGAAGGGCCAGGGGCTGAACGAGACCGCGCTGCACGACCTGGGGCAGTACACCGTACGTAACCAGATTGCCAGCGTGCCGGGTGCCTCGGTTCCGCAGCCGTTTGGAGGAAAGTATCGGCAGATCCAGGTCTATGTAGATCCGGTGAAGCTGCAGGCGAACCAGTTGAGCCTGATGGATGTGGTGCGGTCGGTCAATGAGTCGAATGCGATTCTTCCTTCGGGTGACGTTCGGATCGGACCGAAGGACTTCAACATCTACACCAACGCGCAGGCTCCGACGACAGCGGACATCAATCGAATGCCGCTGCGAAGCGTAGGGAATGGGCAACTGCTGATCTCGGATATCGGGCAGGCAAAGGATGCTTCCGCTATCCAGACCAACGTCGTTCGCGTCGATGGGCAGCACTCTGTCTATCTGCCGATTCTGAAGCAGGGCGGCGGCGGGAGCACGATCGCTGTGGTGAATGGCGTGCGTGCTGCCATCGGCAAGCTGCTGGACGTGCCGAAGACGCTGGTCACCAAGGTGGTGTTCGACCAGTCGGTGTTTGTAAAGACGGCCATTGCAAACCTGGGCAGCGAGGGCGGCATTGGATTGGTACTGACCGCGATGATGATCCTGGTCTTCCTGGGGAACTTCCGGGCGACGGTCGCCGTCATGCTTTCGATTCCATTGTCGGCACTGGCAGCCTTTCTTGCGCTGAATCTGGGAGGCGGGACGATCAACAGTATGGTGCTGGGCGGACTGGCGCTGGCGTTCTCTCGACTGATCGATAACTCCGTCGTCGTGCTGGAAAACATCTTCCGCCACATGGAGATGGGCAAGCCCGCGGAGCAGGCCGCCGAAGAAGGTGGCCGCGAGGTTGCGCTACCGGTACTGGCGGCGACGTTTACCACGGCGATCGTGTTCTTCCCGGTGGTCTTCCTCTACGGTGTCAGCCGCTTCCTGTTTGTGGCTCTGGCGCTTTCGGTGGTCCTGTCGCTGTTTGCTTCGTACGTAGTGGCGATGACGGTCGTTCCACTGTTCTGCGCGAAGTTCCTGAAGAATGCGCATCATGAGGCTGGTCACCATCAAGGAGGAAATCCCTTCCAGCGGTTCGTGCGGTGGTTCAACCGGCGTTACGACCGGGGCCTGATGAAGTACGACGTGCTGGTTCGGCGAAGCCTGTTGCGGCCAGCCGCAGTGGTGCTGAGCGTGATCGGCGTCTTCTTCTTTAGCCTGGGGCTGTATCCGTTTCTTGGACTGGCGTTCTTTCCGCGGACCGATCCCGGACAATTTGTGATCAACGTGAAGGCACCCACGGGCACGAGGCTGGAGGTCACGGACCAGTACATCGCGCGCGTCGAGGCGGATATTCGTTCGGTCGTTCCAGCGAAAGACCTGGGCATGATCGTGTCGAACATCGGCATCACTCCGGACTTCTCCGCGATCTACACCAGCAACTCCGGACAACACACGGCGTTCGTGCAGGTGAGTCTAAAGAAGGAGCACTCGGTCAGCAGCTTTGAGTACATCAACCGTGTGCGCGCAAAGCTGCATGATGATCTGCCGGAGCTGTCGACCTACTTCCAGACGGGCGGCCTGGTGGACGCGGTCGTGAACCTTGGGCTTCCGGCTCCGATCGACATTCAGGTTGGCGGAAAGAACATGGAGGAGACCTATCGCACAGCTGCAGACCTGGCAAAGAAGATCAAGGGGCTGAAGGGTGTGAGCGATGTGCTGATTCCACAGGATCTTAATTATCCGGGGATTCAGCTGAACGTGAATCGTGAGATGACCGCGAAGCTCGGGCTGACGTCGAGAGAGGTGGTCGATAACGTCATCACGGCGTTGAGCTCGAACGGCATGATCGCTCCGAGCTACTGGGTCGATCCGAAGAGCGGGAACAATTACCTGCTGACGGTGCAGTATCCGGATACGCAGGTGAAGTCGATGACGGACTTCAAGCAGATTCCGTTGCGGTCGAGGGATGGCAAGAGCGTAACGACTCTGGGAGAGGTGGCCGATGTGAAGAACATCGACACTCCGACAGAGGTGGACCACTACCAGCTGCGGCGCGTGATTGATGTCTATGTGTCGCCTTCCAGCGAGGACCTGGGAGGTGTCGCCAGCCGCGTCGACAAGGTGATCGCGCACGAACAGATTCCGGATACGGTCCGGGTGGCGGTGCGCGGCTCTGTCGAGGGCATGCGGCAGTCGTTCAAGAGCTTCGGCATCGGACTGATTCTTTCAATCATTCTGGTGTACCTGATCCTGATGGCGCAGTTTGCGTCGTTCACTGATCCGCTCATCATTCTGCTGGCGGTTCCTCCGGGAATCACGGGAGTGATCGTGTTTCTTCTAATGACGCACACGACGCTGAACGTGATGTCGCTGATGGGCGTGATCATGATGACCGGCATCGTCGTGTCGAATTCGATTCTGATCGTCGAGTTCACGCGCACGCTGCGAAGCGGGGGGATGCCGATTGATGAGGCGGTAGCGATGGCCTGCCGGGTGCGTCTGCGGCCGGTTCTGATGACGTCGCTGGCGACCATTTTGGGAATGGTTCCGATGGCGTTAGCGCTTGAAGCGGGCAGCGAACAGTATGCTCCGCTGGCGCGAGCCATCATCGGTGGACTTACGGTATCGGTGATTGTGACGATCTTCGTCGTTCCAGCGGCGTATCTGCTGGTGCACCGCAAAGAGGAGCAGAGGGATGGAGTTCTACAGCAGCAGGAGGAAGCCCGTGAACAGGTTTAGAACGGTTGTAGTTGCGGGAGTTCTTCTGTCGGGTTGGGGAGTTTTGGGCTGGGGGCAGGGCAGTGGTGCTGCTGTCGGCGCTCCAACTGGTGGCGCTGGCGCTCCGGTGAAGCTGGGGATTGCCGATGCCGAAGCGATTGCGATGAAGAATCATCCACAGATTTCGACGGCGCGGCTGTTGGCGCTGGCGGAGGGCCAAGTTGCACGGGAGGCGGAGGCGTCCGAGCTGCCCACGCTTACAGGGAACCTGACTGCTGTGCAGGCGCATGATGGAGGACGTATCACGGCGGGTGTGCTGAACAACCCGGTCCTGTACACGAGGGCCGCGGGTGGTGTCTCAGTAAGCCAGCTGATTACGGACTTTGGCCGGACGCGAAACCTGGTGCAGAGTGCGGCGCTGAATGGGCGAGCACAGCAGTCGAACGAACTGGCTACCGAGGCAGATATCAAGCTGGCTGTGGACGAGGCTTTCTATCGTGCTTTGGCTGCGCAGGCGGTCGTGGATGTAGCGAAGAAGACGGTGGCTTTTCGGCAGGACACTTCGAACCTGGTCGGTTCACTGGCGAATGCGAAGTTGAAGTCGACGCTCGACCAGAGCTTTGCAGAGGTGAACCTTAACCAGGCGCAGGTGCTTCTGCTGGATGCACAGAACGCGCAGGATGCGGCTTTTGCCGATCTGAGCAATGTGCTGGGGTATGAGCAGCAGCAGAACTTCGTTCTGGTCGATGCTTCTGCACAGCCAGCTCCTCCGGGAGATGATATTAATGCGTTGACCACGATGGCGTTCAATTCGCGACCGGACCTGGCGGCACTCAATGAGCAACAGGAGGCGGCGGAGAAGTATCGCAAGGCGGAACATGAGCTGTGGCTTCCGACGATTTCAGCGCTGGGCGTTGCGGGAGGATCGCCGGTGCGATCCGATGCCATCACGTCGAACTGGTATGGAGCAGCCGGGGTAAATATCAGCGTGCCAATCTTGAACGGCGGCCTGTATTCGGCGCGGGCGAAGGAGGCTGATTACCGGGCAAACGCAGCGCAGGAGCAGGTTCGCGGGTTGCGGAATGCGATTGCGCGCGATGTCAGGGTGTCCTGGCTGAGTGCGCAGTCGGCATATCAGAAGATCGGTGTGACGGCGAAGCTGCTGGCACAGGCCAACCAGGCGCTCGACCTGGCGCAGACGCGATACAAGCTGGGACTGAGCAGCATTGTAGAGCTGAGCCAGGCACAGTTGGCGCAGACGTCGGCGGAGATCGGCAACACGAACGCACGGTATGACTATGAGCGGGCGCTGGCGATGATTCGCTACCAGACGGGGCAGTGATGCGGTCGGTGCAGTTGTAGGAGCTAGAGGCGTACTACACTGCCGGTGGAGTGCGCCTTTACCAGTTTGCGGAAGCTGCGATTGACGTTGCTCTCGTGCTGGGGGGACCAGGTCATGACGAAGTCCACGAATGCATTTTTTGACCGAAGCGGGCAGAAGGCGAGGTCGCGCGTGCGGTACTGTTGCTGGTTGAGCGGGAGCAGCGCGATGCCTTCGCCAGCCTGCACCATGAGAACGACGCTGGACCAGACGCTCGAGATACTGGCGATGCGTGGGGAGAAACCGGCTTCGGAGCAGAGCTCGATCACTTTATCGAAGACGGCGGGCGAGGTGTCGCGCGAGGAGAGCACGAACGGCTCGCTGGCGAGGTCACGAAGATCGACAGGGCCGGGCACGACGGGGTGGTCGTTAGGAACGATGGCGAAGATGGGGTCCTGGTGGATGAGCTCGGAGATGAGCTCAGTACGGAATTCGGGTTCGACCCGCCGAGTAAACCCGACGTCGATCTCGCCGCTGACGAGTGCCTGCCACTGACGGGTTGAGGTCATCTCGACGAGCGAGATACGGATGCCGGGATGCTGCCTGCGGAAAGAACGGATGAGGCGGGGGAAGTTGAGGCCGACGCTTCCGGCGAAGAAGCCGATGCTGAGGGATCCGATCTCACCGCGCTGGGCGCGGCGTGCAGTCTCGATGGCGCGCTCGGAGTCGGCAAGGATGCGGCGCGCTTCGCCAAGAAAGAGTTCGCCGGCGGGGGTGAGGCTGGTTTTACGAGAAGAGCGGGTAAAGAGTTGAACTCCCATCTCCTGCTCGAGGTCGGAGAGCTGCTCACTGATGGCGGACTGCGCGACGTGCAGGCGCCGGGCCGCTCCACTGAAGCTTCCTTGTTCCGCAGCAGCAACGAGATAGCGAAGATGGCGCAGCTCCATGGCGAGATGATATCGGTTTTTCCGATAGATGTCGCCGGAAAGAACTGCGCGACAATTGCTCCGGGAAGGAATTCAATAGGGAGGTTGGAAGATTTTCCGGTTTTGAGGAAACGAGGCATCCGAAGCAGATGTGGATCGTAAAAATTGCGCTAAACCGACCCTATACGTTTATCGTTCTTGCGCTCCTGATCCTTATCGCTGCGCCAGTCGTCATTCTGCGTACACCGACGGATATCTTTCCGAACATCAATATCCCCGTTGTCTCCATTGGCTGGCAGTACACAGGCCTGAACCCTGAGGAGCTTGAGGGAAGGCTGACGACACCTTATGAGAAGGTGCTGACGACCCTTGTCGACAATATCCAGCATGTTGAATCGACGACGTACAACGGCGTGGTCGTCGTAAAGGTCTTCCTGCAGCCGGGTGCTTCGCTGGATACAGCCAACGCACAGGTAACGGCGGCTTCGCAGTATATCCTGCGCCAGCTTCCTCCGGGCACTCTACCGCCGGAGATCATTAACTTTTCGGCATCAAGCGTGCCGATTCTGCAGCTGGGTATCTCGGGAAATGGACTGTCGGAGACGCAGCTCAATGACTATGCCACCAACTTTATTCGAACCCAGCTGGTGACCGTGCCCGGGGCGGTAGTTCCGTCGCCTTATGGCGGCAAGCAGCGGCAGGTCAATATTTTGATGGACCCGGCGGCGATGCAGTCGAAGGGGGTTGCGCCGGGGGATCTGCTGAATGCGGTAGCGCAGCAGAATGTGGTCACACCTTCGGGGACGATCAAGATCGGCCAGACCGAATATGATGTGCGGACGAACGGTACGCCCCGGACCGTGGAGGAGTTGTCCAGGATTCCGTTGAAGCAGGTGAACGGAACCACGATATATCTGCGCGATGTTGCCAGCGTGAGTGACGGTTTCCAGATTCAGACGAACGTGGTTCGCCAGGATGGGCACCGCGGCGTGCTTGTCTCGATTCTGAAGAATGGAAACACGTCCACGCTGGATGTGGTGAAGGGAATCAGGAGCATGCTTCCACGGGTCGCCCTGACGCTGCCACCCGCACTGAAGATGACCCCGCTCTCGGACCAGAGCATCTTTGTTCGTGGTGCTGTGGAAGGGGTCATCCGCGAGGCTGTGATTGCGGCCGCTCTGACGGCGATCATGATCCTGGTCTTTCTTGGAAGCTGGCGCTCTACCCTGATTATCGCCGCCTCCATTCCGCTTTCGATCCTTACCTCTGTCATCGTTCTCGGCCTGACGGGGGAGACGATCAATACGATGACTCTCGGCGGATTGGCGCTTGCCGTCGGCATTTTGGTGGACGATGCAACGGTGACGATAGAGAACATCGAACGCTTTCTCGAAGAAGGCTTCCCGTTACGTGAGGCGATTCTGGAGGGCGCGGCACAGATCTCGGTTCCTGCGCTGGTGTCCACACTTTGCATCTGCATCGTGTTCCTGCCGATGTTCTTTCTCGGTGGTGTGGCTCGCTTTCTGTTCGTCCCGCTGGCTGAGGCCGTTGTCTTCGCCATGCTTGCCAGCTATGTTCTGAGTCGAACCCTGGTCCCCACACTCGCGATGTTTCTGCTGCGCGAGCATGGACATGAAAAGCCGGGGAATGGATACTTTTCGCGGTTCCAGCGAGCGTTTGAGAGAGGGTTTGAACGCGTTCGGTCGGGATATCACGGGGTTCTTGCAAATCTCGTTGAGAAGAGGCGAATCTTCATACCGTCATTTCTTCTCCTGTGCCTGGCCATGTTTATCCTGGTTCCTTTCCTGGGAGAGGACTTCTTTCCTGATACCGATAGCGGTCAGTTCATCCTTCACGTGCGAGGGGCTTCCGGCTTACGCATCGAAGAGACGGCGAGACTGCTGGATCTGGTAGAGGATGAGATCCGAAGACAGATCCCGGCGTCAGAGATCGATAACATCCTGGACAACATCGGTCTGCCTTATAGCCCAATGAACACGCAGCACCTTGCGAACGGAACAGTGGGCGCGAGCGATGGCGATGTTATGGTGACGCTAAAGGAGCACCACCATCCGACGGCGGATTATGTTAGTACGCTGCGCAGCGAACTTCCGCGTAAGTTTCCGAATGCAACCTTCTATATGCTGCCTGCGGATATTACAACCCAGATCCTCAACTTTGGCTTGCCAGCGCCTATCGACATCCAGTTGGAAGGCAATAATGTGGAGGCAAGCAAGGAGCAGGCGGACAAAATTCTCGCGGAGCTGCGCACCGTTCCAGGTCTGACGGATCTCCGAATCCAGCAGCCCTTCGATTATCCGACTCTGAATCTCTCTGTAGATAGAACGAAAGCCGCTCAGGGCGGATACTCCGAGCGTGATGTTGCCACCAGCGTGTTGAATACGTTGAGCGGAAGCTTTCAGGTCACCCCGATGTTCTTCCTTAACTGGAGGAACAATGTGAACTACTTCATTGTGGCGCAGACGCCGCAGTACAAGATGTCGTCGATCCAGGACCTGACAAATATCCCGATCAATCGGACGACAGCTGGGGCCCCTCCGACTTCCGCGACTCCCGAGATTCTGGGTGATCTTGCCAGCATTAAACGCGATCACGAGATGGCGGTGGTGAATCACTACAACATTCGCCGCGTCGTTGATATCTATGGCAACGTACAGGGGAGGGACCTGGGAGCCGTGGGCAAGGATGTTGAGAAGATTCTGGCCAGGGACAGAAAAGACCTTCCTCGTGGCACCTTCATGACGTTGAAGGGGCAAGTAGATACGATGCGTAGCTCGTATATAGGCCTGATCGGAGGGCTGTTTTTCTCGATCGTTCTGGTCTACCTGCTGATTGTGGTCAATTTCCAGAGCTGGGTCGACCCGTTCATCATCATTACGGCTCTGCCGGCTGCGCTTGCGGGAATCGTGCTCTTCCTCTTCCTGACGCGAACGACGCTCAGCGTACCTGCGCTGATGGGAGCCATCATGTGTATGGGCGTAGCGACAGCGAACAGCATTCTGGTGATTTCGTTTGCCAAGACGCGTCTTGAGGAGCACGGAGATGCGATCAAGGCGGCGATCGAGGCTGGAACGACACGCTTCCGCCCCGTGGTTATGACGGCGCTTGCCATGGTTATCGGCATGATCCCGATGGCGTTGGGGATGGGAGACGGCGGAGAGCAGAACGCTCCGCTGGGCCGAGCTGTGATCGGTGGTTTGATGTGCGCCACGATTGCAACACTTATCTTTGTGCCATGCGTGTTTGCATTGATTCATGGGACTGAAACACGGAGACTTAGCCGCGAGCGGAAACGCTTTGCCGAGGAGCACGCATGAACCGCAGTGGCGGGATCGGCAATCTGGAGAACGGTATGCCTACACAGCAAGCAGTAGAACCCACGCGGGCCGATGTGGTTCCGGCGCATAAAGAGGATGTTGCAACGGCACCACCCCAGGGAGGATCGGGGAGCGGCAGAATGCTGGGAATTGTTCTTGCCGTGGCGTTGCTGGCAGCGATCTTCTATGGGATCCATGTTCGTTCGTCCCATGAGAAGGAACTGGCCCAGGCGACGGACGAAGCTGCGGTGCCGACGGTGAATGTCGTAAGGCCCAAGCTGGGCTCCGCCGCGCAAGAGCTGGTGTTGCCCGGCAACGTTCAGGCATTTACCGAGACCCCCATCTATTCGCGTACAGATGGGTATTTGAAGAAGTGGTATTTCGATATCGGTTCCCATGTCCGCAGGGGGCAGTTGCTGGCGGAGATTGAGACTCCTGAGATCGATCAACAGCTTCAGCAGTCGCGATCGGAACTGGAGAGAATCCAGGCGAATATGGAGCTGGCTGGGGTTACCAGCAACCGTTGGCAGAGCCTGCTTGCCAAGCATGCCGTTTCACAGCAGGAAGCCGATCAGGCTCGCAGCAACTACATCGCAGCGCAGGCAGCGGTGGATGCAAGCAAGGCAAATGTACGGCGGCTGGAGCAGCTGCAGAGTTATGAAAAGATCGTTGCTCCTTTTGACGGCATCATTACGGCGCGCAATACGGATATCGGCGATCTGATAACGGCGGGATCGGGCTCCACGAATCCGCGTGAGCTTTTTCATCTGGCGGCGACCGGCAAGCTGCGTGTGTATGTTTCCGTCCCTGAGGTGTACGCAGACGTTATTCACGACGGAGATAAAGCGGACCTGACGGAGGATTCGGATCCCAGCGTAAAGATTTCGGGCGTGATTGTGCGCAATGCAAGGGCAATTGACTATAGCACCCGCACACTGAACGTCGAGGTCGACGTGGACAATCGCGATGGCGCTCTACTTCCGGGAGCGTATGTCTTCGCGCATTTCCATGTTCCAGGAGGCAGCAATACATTTACGATTCCCTCCAACACGCTGCTCTTCCGGGCAGAGGGTCTTCGGGTCGGTGCGGTCCGAAACGACCGTGTCCAGCTTGTCCCGGTGACGATCGGCCATGACTACGGCGGCACGGTGGAAGTGACTTCCGGTCTTACCGGTTCCGACGAGATCATTCTGGATCCTTCGGACTCCCTCGCAAGTGGAATGTCGGTGCTTGTCAGCGGCGGAGCGAAAGGACGGTAATGAGACGGACTTCGCAATTCATGTTGATGGGTGTGGCGAGCTTTGTGGGTTTACTGGCTGGCTGCCGGGTTGGTCCGCAGTATGTACGTCCCACAGCGCCGCTGGCGCCCGAGTTCAAAGAGGCTTTGCCGAGTAACTTCAAGGCATCCGACGGATGGAAGGTCGCTCAGCCTGGAGATGCAAAGCTGAAAGGCGACTGGTGGACGCTTTTCGATGACCAGGAGCTCAACGGGCTGGAGGCCCAGATTGATCCAGCAAACCAGACGCTGAAAGAAGCCGAGGCGAACTTCCGTGCGTCGCGCGCCGCCGTTCGGTTCTACCGGTCGAACCTGGCTCCTACGATCAGCGCGAATCCAAGCATTGGCGCCGTGAGGACCTCGCCGAACCAACCGTACTTCAATAAATCGATGGCAAATGATGGAACCGGCGACTTCACGCTGCCTATCGATCTGAACTATGAGATCGATCTGTGGGGGCGCATTCGACGCAGCGTTACGCAGTCGCGAGAACAGGCGCAGGCTTCTGCGGCGGACCTTCAGACGACGCGACTCTCCCTGCACGCGGAGCTCGCGATCGACTACTTCAATCTGCGATCTGCAGATGCACAGAGAAAACTGCTGGATGAGACGGTGAAGGCCTTCCAAGACGCACTTCAGCTTACGGAGGATCGTTACAACGGTGGCGCAGCCCCGCTGTCGGACGTGACGCAGGCAAGAACCCAGCTACAGACCGCACAGGTTCAGGCTACGGATGTCGACATCATGAGGGCCGACTATGAACACGCGATCGCGATGCTGATTGGAAAGGCTCCTGCAGAGTTCACGCTGCCTCGCAATCCGGTGACGGTAGCTGGTCCTGCGATGCCGGAGGTCCCAGGGGTTCTTCCGTCGCAGTTGCTGGAACGTCGCCCTGACATCGCATCGGAGGAGCGCCGCATGGCTGCGGCGAACGAACAGATTGGAATAACCGAGGCGGCGTTCTACCCGACGCTATCTCTTTCCGCTGTCGCGGGCTTTACAGGAACCTCTGCTGTGAACTGGTTTACGTGGCCAAGCAGATTCTTTGCTGTGGGGCCGACGCTATCCCAGACACTCTTCGACTATGGACGCCGACGCGCAAGCACCGACATCGCGCGTGCGGACTACGATGCGACTGTTGCCGCTTATCGGCAGACCACACTCACCGCATTCCAGCAGGTCGAGGACAATCTGAACGCCTTACATGGGCTGGAGGTTGAGTCTGGCCAGCAGCAGGCGGCAACCGCATCGGCGCGCGAGTCGCTGGACCTGTTCAACACGCGCTATGAGGGCGGGGTGGACACGTATCTGCAGGTTATTACGTGGCAGACAGCGTTGCTGCAGAATGAGCGGAACGACATTGACATCACGCGCCGCCGTCTGGAAGCAAGTGTTCTGCTGATCAAGTCGTTAGGTGGAGGATGGGACTCCTCGCAGCTTCCGCAGCATCCATAGGTCTTTGAAGAGATTGAATCGTGAAGGTGCCTTAACCGAGAGCCTCCGCAATGGCCTTTCCTGCTGTGGCGGTATCTGCGGTTCCTGCGACGTCGCGCGTGCGGAGCGCGGGCTCAGGCAGGACGCGTTCGATAGCCTGAACGATTGCAGCGGAAGCCTGTGACTCACCCAGGTGATCGAGCATCATGGCTGCCGACCAGATCTGAGCGACCGGATTGGCGACGCCAAGACCCGCGATGTCGGGTGCGGAGCCGTGAACAGGCTCGAAGAGAGAAGGGAATCGCCGTTCGGGATTGATGTTGCCGGAGGGTGCGATTCCGATTGTGCCGGTGCAGGCAGGTCCGAGGTCAGAGAGAATGTCGCCGAAGAGGTTGGACGCTACGACGACGTCGAACCTGTCCGGATTGAGAACGAAATGCGCGGCCAGGATATCGATGTGGTACTTATCCCAGGTGATCTCCGGGAACAATTTCGCCATGGCTTCGACACGGGTGTCCCAATAGGGCATGGTGATGGAGATGCCGTTGGACTTGGTCGCGGAGGTGAGGTGCTTTCGGGGACGCTTCTGCGCGAGCTCGAAGGCGAATTTGAGGATGCGATCGACGCCGGTCCTGGTCATGATCGTCTCCTGAATGACGACCTCGCGGTCGGTGTCAGCGAAGATCTTGCCGCCGATCGAGGAGTACTCGCCTTCGGTGTTTTCTCTGACGACGAAGAAGTCGATGTCTCCCGGTGTGCGACCGGCGAGGGGACAGGGAAGGCCGGGCATCAGTCGGACGGGCCGGAGGTTGGCGTACTGGTCGAACTCACGCCGGAACTGTATGAGCGAACCCCAGAGCGAGATGTGATCGGGGACTTTTGCAGGGCAGCCTACTGCACCGAAGAAGATCGCATCGTGACTGCCGATGCGCTCTTTCCAATCTTCGGGCAGCATCTGCCGATGCTTGAGGTAGTAATCGCAGGAGGCGAAGTCAAATTCGTCGAGGGTGAGCTCGAAGCCAAATTTCTTTGCCACAGCCTCGAGGACCCGGACGCCTTCGGGCACGACCTCTAGACCGATTCCATCGCCCGGGATGACAGCGATTCTGTAGCTACGATGGTTGTTACCCGATGCGATCATGCATCCGACTCCTTACAGGAACGATTGGTGAAGCTGAGTTATTTTTCGAAGACCGCTATCTCCGGCCTCGGATGAAGGACCTGATCGACTTTGTAGAGATCGAGTGTCCCCGACCAACGAGCGATGGCCATCGTACCTACGGCAGTTCCAATTGTATTGGTTAGTGCGCGGGCCTCGGACATGAAACGGTCGATGCCGAGGATGAGAACCATTCCCGCTACGGGGATCTTGCCGATTGAGGTCAGGGTTGCCGCCAGGGTAATGAAGGCTGATCCTGTAACTCCCGCCGAACCTTTGGACGCTACCATCAGCACGCCGAAGAGGATGAGGATATCTGCGAGCGTCAGTCTCGTGTTTGTAGCCTGCGCGATGAAGATGGCAGCCATCGTGTAATAGATGCATTGTCCGTCGGGGTTGAAGACGATTCCCGCGGGTACGACGAGACCTACCGTAGAACGCGAGCAGCCAACGGTTTCGAGCTTGAGCATAAGCTGCGGCAGAACCGATTCCGAAGAGCTGGTGCCGAGCGCGGTCAGGATTTCGTCTTTCAAATACCTGAGAAAACGCCAGAGACTAAAGCCGGAATATCTTGCCACGAGTCCCAGAACGATGAAGATGAAGAGGAGGCACGTGGTGTACATGGTGAGCATGAGCTTGCCCAGCGAGACAATGGAGGCGAAGCCATACTTGCTTACGGTGAAGGAGATTGCTCCCAGTGCGGCGATCGGGGCGAAGCGCATGACGATGGCTACGATCTGGAACATCGCCTTCGCGGCGACATCGAGGATGTTCACTAATGGTGTGCCAACGCTTCCCAGCCGCGCCAGAGCGATTCCAAAGAGAATGGCGAAGAAGAGAATGGGAAGAACATCGTTCCTGGCCAGGGCGTCGACTGCGCTGTCCGGAATGATATGCAGGAGAAAGTCGCTGATGGACTGAGGAGGAGCGGCGGCAATGTAGCTTGATAGGGCCTTCGTGTCGAGCGTGTGGATGTCGACGTTGAGACCGGCTCCGGGGCGCACCATGGCAACTACGCCCAGCCCGATGAGCAGCGCAAACGTGGACATCACTTCGAAATAGAGGATGGATTTGACCCCGATACGTCCGAGGTCAGCCAGGTTCTCCATGCGGGCGATCCCCAGCGTTACGGTCAACAGAATGACCGGGGCGAAGACCATCTTGATGAGCTTGATGAATCCGTTCGCGAGCGGCTGCAGTTGCACGCCCACTGACGGAGCAAACAGGCCGATCAAAATGCCTACGATCACCGCCAGAAGTACCTGAAGGTACAGAGAACGAAAGAGACGTCTCATTTACAAAAGCCACCGCTTGCAGGAAGGCGGTTCTCCTTAGCCGATTACGCCACACTGCTGAAAGGAATCTCTGATTCCCGGAAGGATACACCGAGGATCAGATGTCCGTACAGCAGAGCGGATGTCTCTCAGCCCGAGTCGTGAATAAACCTGAGGGTTAAGATACTGCGTTTTTCAGCCTGTTCTGCTCAGGAGAAGTCGAAGCAGTTCGGTCATTCTTCTCCGAGAAGCTGACAAGGAAGAAGATCAGCACAAGGGCGGAGACTATGGCAGAGAAGAGCCATATCGATCTCCAGTCGTAGGAGATGCTGCCTTGCGCGAGGGGCAGGGCATAGTGCTCGACAACAAAGCCCGACAGCCATGAGCCGACGAACATTCCCAGACCGTATGTGATGAAAGTGATCAGGCCCTGAGCGGCTGCGCGCAGGCCAGCATCGGCCTTCTGGTCGATGTAGATCTGTCCGGTTACGAAGAAGAAGTCGTAGCAGATTCCATGCAGCAGGATTCCACCCCAGAACATCCACATCCCGTCTGTCGCATTTCCGTAAGCAAAGAGGATGTACCGAAGGACCCACGCGGCCATTCCCGCAACCAGCATGTACTTTACACCCAGCCGGCGGAAGAACACGGGGATGAGGAGCATGCAGAAGAGCTCGGACATCTGCCCGCCCGTCATCTTGCCTGCCGCGTTCTGTACTCCCACCTGATTGAGGAAGAGGTTGGTGAAGGCGTAGTAGAACTGGAGAGGGATACAGATGAAGAACGACGCGATCACGAAGATCAGCATCGATCGCTCTTTCAGCAGGGAGACCGCCTCGGCGGGGAAGATGTTCCTTATCGAGAAGCGATCATTGCGATTGCCCAGCGGGGGCGTGTGGGGCAGCGTTAGGCTGTAAAGCCCCAGCAGCATGGATGCGACTGCTGCCAGCTTCATTGCGATCGAAGTTGCTTCCAGTCTGAGGGTACCGATGACCAGGCCGGCGATGATCCAGCCGATCGAACCGAGCACACGGACTGCTCCGAACTCTAACTTGGGGTCGCTCATTTGCCTGAAGGCGAGTGAGTTGGTGAGCGCCAGTGTCGGCATGAAGCAGAGGCAGTAGAGCAGCATGAGAACGTAGAAGAGGCCAAAGGATCTCTGGGATGCGGCGCGAACAGAAGGATAGCTCCAACGATGTGCAGAAACGCGAGGACCTTCTGCGTAGCGAAGAGCCGATCGGCGATAAGGCCTACGAGAAAGGGCGCGAGGATGGCTCCGACAGATGTAGCTCCGGCGGCAAGTCCGATCTGCTGTCCAGTGAAATGCAGCGAGGTCGACAACCATGTACCCAAGGTCACGTACCACGCGCCCCAGACGAAGTACTCGAGAAACATCATCGTGCTGAGTCTGAATCGCATCTGCAGCTTCATCTGAATCCCTTTCGAAGAACGGCTTGAAGCACCTGCGGGAAGGGAACGGGCGTGACACCGACCTCACCACCGATTGAGTGTATCTTCTGCTTAGTTCAGCCGGAATGCATAGACAGAGTCGGCTGCTCCCACCAGGATGTACTGGTGTCCATCCAGCATGTAGGTCTCAGGAGCGTTGGTGACTCCGATACGTGCGTGCCATAGCGGATTTCCGTTGGCAACATCGTAGGCCACGAGGTTGCCCCCCGGATCTCCTGCGAAGAGCAGCTTACCGGCGGTTGTCAGCAGGCCGGGTTGAACGCCATAGTTGGCTATGCCAGAGAACCGGTGCTGCCATGCGATCTTGCCGGACTTGTAATCGATAGCGGTGATGTAGCTTCCCATGCTGCCCAGGCTCTGCTCATCTTTGCCACCCAGTCCCATTGAGCCACGCGGATCCGTGGTGGTCAGGTAGTACATGGCATAGCTATCGGTCGTGGGGACATACATCAGGCCGGTATCGGGGCTGTAAGCCGGGGGCATCCAGTTGGTGATTCCCTGATTTGCTGGGGAGACGAGAGCGCCTGCCAGATCGAAGTCCTTCTCCGGAATCCGAACAGGAGCGCCGTTCTTGTCGTAGGTGTCTTTCGCCCAGTTGACGGTCTTCGAAAGCTTGCCGGTCACAAGATGTTCGCCTGTAAGGCGGTCGAGCGTGAAGTAGTAGCCGTTGCGAGCTCCATTCAGCACCAGCTTTCGCACCTTACCGTCGAACATTCCATCGATCAGGATGGGAGTCTGAGCGGAGTCGTAGTCGTGGGTGTCATGAGGGGAGTTCTGGTAGTACCACACCATCTTCCCCGTATCTACATTCAGAGCGATGATGGAGCAGGTATAGAGGTTCGCTCCCGGTCCGCGTTTTTCCGAGGTATACGCCGCAGAGGGATTGCCCGTCCCGAAGATATAAAGGTGCGTCTCAGGATCATAGGATCCGGGCACCCAGACGTTGCCTCCGCCATGAGAGGCCGCATCAAGATTGAGCCAGGTATCCAGACCCGGATCCCCCGCTTTCACGGGGACGGTGTAGAACTTCCACTGCACGTCTCCGGTGTCGGGATCATAAGATTGCAGGAATCCCGGCTCATCGAGGTCATCGCCGGTTCCGACCAGCAGATGGTTGCCGACGACGATAGGCGCCATGGTGGAGAAGTACTGCTCGTCGAAGCTTGCGATCTCCTTGTGCCACTTTTCCTTGCCGGTCTTCGCATCCAGACAGATCAGGTAGTTGTCCGGGGTCTCCATGTAGACCCAGCCTTTCCACATGGCCATCCCGCGATTGCCAATGTGGGTTCCGCCCTTGGTTCTCCAGTAGTAGTGCCATATCTGGTGCCCATCGCGAGCGTCGATCGCCCACGCGTTATCGGGGGTCGAAACGTACAGCACGCCGTCAACCTGAAGAATGGCTCCCTTGATGCTTGCAGGAGTATTGAACTCAGCCTTACCCTCCCCGGCAACGATGGTCGGAGGTGCCGTGGGAGGACTCTGCGGGCCGGCCTGCAGCCGCGATACCCACGCGAGCGAGAGGTTCTTGACGGTCGCATGATTGATGGCGTCCAGAGAGCTGTATCGTCTGCCGGAGTAGTCGCCGGAGTACGTAGGCCAGGAATCAGGATGCGGCTTGAGGATCTCACTGGGATCGAGGCTCTGACCTACTGCAGCACTGGTCGCCAAACTTAAAGACGCAGCAAGGAAAGACAACAACACTCTTCTCATTTCAGGGTCACCAAATAGGCCGTTACGTCGTGAATCTCTTTATCGGTGTACTTGTGCAACAGCTCCCGATGAGGGGCGAGCGGATCATGTATCTCAACTTTCGGGACATCACCCATCCTGCTGAATCCGCGTTCTGTCCCATCTGCCTGCTGCAGGCCTACGTAGAAGTCATCGATGCGAGTCATGACTCCGTCGATCTTTTCTCCGGTTGGAAGTGTGACGGTAACGGTCGTGGGCGGGATATGAAGACCGGGCAGGTGAACCGGAGAGACTCCGCCGCGACCACCTCCGCCATCCGGCAGCAGCCATGTCTGTTGCAGGACCTTGGGTGTCGGCATTTTCGCGGCGAAGCCCTTGAGGTCGCCGCTCACAGAGTGACAGGAGGCGCATACCTTTTTGAAGTATGTTTCGCCTGCGTTTGCGTCACCCCGCACAATGTCGATGTTGTTCTCGTTCGGGTCGGTGCGGCTGGCGACTTTGATGCTGTGAAGCCATGCTGCGACATCCTGGATCTGCGCATCTGTCAATTCAATCCGAGGCATGCCTTTGTCGGCGCGTGCTCCATGCACGATGGGAGCTATTAATTCGCCGGACTGATCCTGCAGTACGACGGTTGAGCGCAAAAGGTTAGGTCCGACTTCGCCTCCGCGCGCATCGGAGCCATGGCAGAAAGCACAGCTGACGCCATAGGTGGCCTTGCCGCGGTCCAGAACCTCCTGCGGCGCCTTCACGCGATCCGGATATGCCTGTGGACGTTGTGCCCTTTGGGTAGGCGCCGGTGCGGGCGTCTGAGCCTCAGCTACACTGCAGAGTTTGACGGTATACCACGCTCCTGAGAACAGGAACAGAGCCGCTAAAAGGCCGTGCTTCACCTAGTGATTCCTCCGGAAGCCTGTCCATGAATGTCTTCGCGGAGACAGGCAGAACACGCAAAAATTGGTCCCTCTGACTGTACCTTGAAGGACGCTAGATACCCAAATCCCGTCCACTGCAGCACCGTCTTCTCTCGACAGATGAAGCTCGAGCACAGTAGAAACTAAACGGCTTTGCATTGCGAGGAGACTCTGCGAGCTCTTTCAGGAAACGCCTGCAAGCCTCCCAACTGCTTTCCGGTCCTCTCCATACTCTGCTAGCCCGCCTCATGACGGATTTTCCGAAGAAAACACGTGCCATATGTGCGCACGACGACACATCCGATGAATGGTCAGGGGGCGCAAACGCATGAAGGCGCAGAGGGGATGAACATTCCTCAGTCCCTATAGAAATTTGTTCTTGACAGCTCAATTATGACGCCGCTACGATCCTCGGCGGAAAAAATGAGACGTCTCATACGGTCCCAAAAATAACAAGGCACGGACAGTTATGCAACCCAGGTCCCAGCCCCGCAACCAAGTGTTCGGGCAATTTTGGAGGCTTCACCCATGAAACTCGTAATGACCAAAAACAGTTCGATGCAGTGCAAGGCAATCCCGCAGACGGATGCCATTGCCGTACATTCGAACCCAGCCAGTGCAGGACTTCGCACGCTACGCTATGCGTGTCTCGCACTCGCAATGGGGACGATACCCTTTGCCGCCATGGCGACGCTATCACCGATGGCCTACGGCCAGGCGAGCTCGAGCTCTGACGCCGTGGGCAAGGTGACTGACTCAACCGGCGCCAGTGTTCCCGCCGCAACCGTGCACCTGATCAACAACGCCACGGGCGCTGAGCGCACGGCAACCACCAGTGACAGTGGCGACTGGTCGATCCCGAATCTTCCACCGGCGAGCTATCGTGTACGCGTAGAGAAAGAGGGCTTCAAGACGAGCACCATCCCAGCCCTGGATGTAGAGATCGGAAAGACGGCCAATGGCTCCGTAACACTGAGTGTTGGAGAGCGGACGGAGACCGTCGAAGTGAGCACGTTGCCGCCTCAGCTGCAGACCTCCGAAGCGACCGTAGGACAGGTCATCGATCAGAAGCAGATTACAGATCTTCCCCTGAATGGCCGTAACGTGCTTCAGCTGGCGACGCTGGCTCCAGGCGTCTCGCCGCCACAGCAGGGCCAGACCGGAAACCCGAATCGTACCGGAAACCGCAACCTGTACATCACGGTGGACGGCGGTCGCGGTTCGTCGACCAATTACGTGCTCGACGGAACCTACATCCGGTCGGTGCGCTTCAACAACATGGCGATGCAGCCGAATGTCGACACCCTGCAGGAGTTCAACCTTCTACGCAACTCCTTCTCGACCGAGTACGGCCAGGGACAGGCAGTGGTCTCAATGGTGACGAAGTCGGGATCGAACCAGATTCACGGTACTGCTTACGAGTTCGCCCGCAACAGTGTCTTCGATGCTCGCAATTATTTTTCAAGAAACGGAGCAAAGCCGGACTTCACACGCCACCAGTACGGCGGCACGGTTGGCTTCCCAATCGTGAAGGACAGGGCCTTCCTCTTCGGCGGCTACGAGGGACTACGCACAAACAGGTCCACTCCTCAATTCGGCATCTTCCCGACCCAGGCTCAACTGGGGACCCCTGACCCGACCAATACACTCGCGAAGGTCATCAACCCGACTGTTCCTGTTCCGAACATCGACCCGAATCAGAATAACGGAAACAACTACGTCAACTACCAGACCACGACGGACAACTACGATCAGTACACCATTCGTGCGGACCAGACACTGACTCCGCGCAACCAGCTGTTCGAGCGCTATATCGACTTCAACTCGAAGGAGTTTATCCCTTCGGTGCAGGGCGGTATCGACAACGTGTTGATCGGCCGCAATGGTGTCATCGGCCATACATTTCTGATTACTCCGAACATCGTCAACGAGGTCCGTGCAGCCTACAACCAGTATTACAACTGGGAGCTTGGCGTACCTCTCAACCCGGGTGTGAACTACGCATCGCAAGAAGGCCTGAAATTCGTTTCGGGTTTGACGACCCCATCGCAATATGGCCGAGCTTCGATCGCAATCGCCGGTTTCACTACCGTGAGCGATCAGGTAACGAACCAGGGTGGAAACGAAAACATCATCAGCGTTGGCGATTCGCTCAGCATTGTCCACGGCAAGAACACCTTCAAGATGGGCTTCCAGTATCAGAACCGTCGCGTGATTCTGCTGGCGGACAATAACTCGACTGGTTCATTCAGCTTCGCTGCCTGCAGTACGTCGGCGTGCGCGGCAGACCAAAAAATCAATCCGGTCACAAAGACCTACTACACCGCTCTCGAAAATTACCAACGCGGCTATTGCACGTCGAGCTGCAACGGCAACTTCGGAAATACCCGTGGCCACTATCGCGATAACACCTACGGTGCGTTCTTCAGCGATGTCTGGCAGCTCGGACATGGATTGACCATCAATGCTGGTCTGCGGTGGGAGTACAACTCACCCTTTGTCGAGCAGAACGGCCTCGAAGGTACACTCGATCCCACCCTTGGCAAGATCAAGTACAGCAAGGTGCCTGCCTTCATCCCGGCGGCTTTCCTTCCGTTCGTTGTCACCGACTCGACCTATAGCCCCGGTATCCTTCAACCCAGAAGAAAGGGCTTCGGTCCCCGTCTTGGTGTGGCTTATGAGGCGTATCCCGGAACTGTCTTCCGCGCAGGCGGCGGCATCTTCTTCGACAACATCAACACCAACGAACTGCAGTTCACCCGTTATGCCGCACCGCTGTATTATCAGCAGTCACTCAGCAATCTCAAGGTACAGGATGCCTTCCCTGATCCCACCCTCGGATCTGCCGGTCTGCCTGCGCCGTTCTCCGTCAATCCGAACAACACCATGCCGTACACCTACGAGTGGACTGCGAGCGTGCAGCAGGACCTCGGTCATGGCATGATCTTCGAGCTGGCGTACACGGCAAGCGCAACCCGAAAGCTGTGGAAGCGTTATGACCAGAACATGGACCTGTTGTTCCCGGGCATAACTCCTTCGGGCGGAAGCAATCCGACCAATCAGGGTGTGCGTCCGTTCCCGCAGTTCCAGCATGGAATCCTGACTTCGAGAAACGCCGCTACGGCAAGCTTCAACGGCCTCTCTGCAAAGGTTGAGAAGCGCGCCAAGAACGGTCTCTACTTCCTCGGCAGCTATCAATGGTCCAAGAATCTGGACAATAACTCAGGCGAGGTGGAAGCGAACGATACCTCCTACTCGACTGATTTCGGTTTCGATTACTCGTACAGCCGTTTCGACGTTCCCCACCGCGCTGTCATCAGCGGAGGATACGAGCTTCCGTTCGGCAAAGGACATGAGATGCTCCAGAGTGGTGTAGGTAATGCGATTGCAGGAGGCTGGTCGGTTCAGCCAGCTATCCAGCTCCGCAGCGGCTATCCATTCTCGGTCTCGCGTTCGGGTGCCAGCTTCGGTACTTACACTCCCGGCCGTGTGAACCTGGCGCCGGGAAGAGATATCGCGAGCGCGAAGAAGCAGCATCCTTCTCCCAACGGCTGGTTCGACCCCACCGCGTTTGTCGATCCGGGCCAGACTCTCCAGGGTAACGTCACTCGCAACGTCCTGCGTGGACCCGGAACGGCTCAGGTCGACTTCTCGGCGATCAAAACCTTCCAGATCTTCGAGCATCTGCGCACTCAGTTCCGTGCGGAGGCCTACAACATCATCAATCACCCCATCTTTTCCCAGCCGGCGTCGAATATCTCGACAACCAGCACGGTGGGCAAGATATCGTCGACCTCCGGCGATAACCGAAGCATCCAGCTTGCAGTAAAGGTGATCTTCTAGCTGCTCTGCTGGCGGGGCGGACTCCAGACGGAGTCCGCCCCTTCTTCTTTAACTCGGACCGGTTCCTTGGCTTGACGTAGGCAGATGACTTTCGCCTTATCTTCACCTATGATTTAGAAGATGAGCACCCCCGCATCCAGCCTTCGTCGCGAGCTCAGCGCGCGGAATATCGGCCGAGCGAGCGGGTTGCAGCATGAGCTGAGCTATGGTGAGGTTCCCTGCGTTGTCTATCGGGAAGAGGGCCGGTCACACGGAAACTTTCTGGATGCGTCCTATCGGGCAATCTGCGCGAGGCCTGACTGGCGGAGGCGTCTGGAAAAGAGCTACACGGGGGCACAGTGGATTCCGCGCCGATGGGACAGGGTAGGACGACGCGAATTGGATTGTGCCTCCAGTTCAGACGCTCTGCTGATGAACATCTTCTGTTATCGCAGAGTGCTGCAAAGAGCCGGGCTCTGCTCTTTGCTTGGAATTGAAGCAGGCCTCGTCCCGGAGTTTGGGTTCAAGCCCCTTGCACCGCTCCAAAAGCGCGGGGTCGACCGTACTGAAATCGACATGAAACTTGGAGAGCTTCTTGTGGAGGCGAAGCTGACCGAGTCCGGCTTCAGACCGGCGGCGCCTCATCTCGTCTCCCGCTACCGTGATTTCGAAGAGGTCTTCGACGTAGCAGAGCTTCTGACGGAGGAAGGTCTTATCTTTGGGTATCAACTTGTGCGCGGGATTCTCGCGGCCTATAACACTGGAGGCTCCTTCGCTCTGCTATCTGACCAGCGCCGCGGCGATCTGACGGAGAGCTGGTTCAGGGTGATGCAGTCTGTTCGCAGCTACAGTTTCCGCAGCCGCCTCAAACTCTTTACCTGGCAGGAGGTCACACCACATCTCCCGCAAAGAGTGAAGGCATTCCTCAAAGAGAAATACGGCATCCTACCGAATTAGCGCTGAGAATAGATAGCCTCTGCATAAGAACGATTTGCCAGCAGGACGGGAGCGGTGCTCCAATGAAAGCATTGCGAAGATCCATAGCCATCATGTTGCTGCTGCTGTTCAGCTTCCCGCTGGCATCTTCGCTCCTTGCTGCAACAAGGAACAGTGACGAAGGTCTTCCTGCATGTTGCCGTCGCGGTGGGAAGCATCATTGCATGGGCGGACCTGCAATGGGGCTGCAGTCTATCGGCAACGTTCCGCAATTTCGGCCACAGACTGATCGCTGCCCCTTTCTTCCTTATATAGCGGTCTCCATCCGCCGGGACTGGGGAGCTGTGCCCGTGCGCGGAATGATCTTCGCCGGGCTGGTCAGCCACCCGGCAGTCATCGCGCAGACTCAATCCAGGTGGCGTATCTCGAGAGACCGCTCTCGCCACAAACGCGGACCTCCAGTTTCGTCTCTTTAACAAGCTTTCACTCGTCATGGATGCGAGAGCATCTGTGCAGGTGCCTTCGGCTCACCCTTTCTGTTTCAACAGGCATGGTGGTCGTCGATAATCGCTGATCCTGAACCTGGTTTCAGGGCAGGACCGAAGGGTCTGTCTCGTAGGGACGACCCAGCATGCGTCGAGTTCAACTCGCGGATATCCAGGATTCGGTCATGAAGAAGAGAGGACAAGCAGTCTGGCGAACAAGTGCCGTTCTGGCGCTCGTCACTCTTCTTTTGCCTCTCGTTGGGCTGGTGCTCGCATCTCCCCTTGATGACAACTCATCGCTGCCCGCATGCTGCAGAAGGCACGGAGAACACCGATGCCTCATGCGTGTGACAGAGGGTGCGCAGGAATCCTCAGGCTCAACCTCATCAACCCGTCTCACTCAATTTTCGGCCAAGTGTCCCTACAGCGCGGTCATCACACAGCAGGCCGCTAGTCACCCTCTGTGGCATGGCCCTGGCGAGAGATCGTTTCTTCGTTGGGCTGCCGGACGGATACAGATGTCAGCGGGTCGCAGCAATCCCTCCCGTTCCCAATGCACGGCAAACTACAAGCGAGGGCCACCGCGCACTTCCAGCCACCCACCTGAGACATGATCTTTGGATCGCAGCACACCGATTGCTGCCTGAGCGCTGGAGACATTATGAAGCATATTTTTAAGATCGTCGTAGCACTTAGTTTCGCCGTCACACCCCTTGGTTATACGCAGGAGAGCCTTACCACTGCTTCAGTGACGGGTCGAGTTGTAGATTCCAGCGGAGCCGTTGTTCCCAGAGCTCTAGTCAACGCTCTGGCACTCGCAACAAATCAAACCTACACCGTAACGACAGATAGTCAGGGGCGCTTCAGAATACCCTTTCTTCCGGTGGGTTCGTACTCGTTCTCTACACAGCCGACTGGCTTCGCGAAGACGGAGCGGCAGGTTCGCCTTACGGTTGGCGCGGCGTTCGACCTAACCTTGCAGGTCAGCGTCGGTTCAACAGCCAGTTCGGTGAACGTGACCGGCAAGACGCCTGTTCTTGAGGAGAATCGCAGTCAGATCTCAGAGACTGTCCTCCAGGGAGAGGTAAATGACCTGCCTTATAACGGAAGGAACTTTCTCGATCTTGCACTGCTGACGCCAGGTGTAAGCCCAACCAATACAGGAAGCACGCAGACCTTTGCTGAGACGTCTCCCGTTGTCGGCCAGGGGTATTCAGTCAACAGCCAGCGAAATTTCTCGAACAGCTTCGTCGTCGACGGGCTCTCTGCCAACGATGATGCTGCCGGGCTGGCAGGGAACTCGTACAGCATGGACGTCGTTCGAGAGTTTCAAGTTGTGACCTCTGGAGGTCAGGCTGAGTTCGGCCGGGCACTCGGCGGATACTTCAACATCGTTACGCGCAGCGGCACGAACAATCTCCACGGAACGCTTTATGGTTTCCTGCGGAACCAGCGCCTGAATGCTGAGAATGCCCTCTCGCAGAACAAGCTGCCTCTTACACAAGCGCAGTACGGAGCAAGCCTCTCCGGCCCTGTTCGTCGAGACAAGACATTTCTCTTCGGTAACTATGAAGGCAGACGGCTCAATACAAATGGTGTCATTACCATCAATCCCACACAGGCCTCTCTCATCAATGACCATCTCAACGAGATCGGTTTCCAGGGTCCACGTCTGTCCGTCGGCACAGGTGCGACGACGCTGTTCCCAACCACGGTGCATACAGACACGGCTTTCGTGCGCGGAGATCATCGTTTCAGCGACTCGGACCAGTTGAATGCACGCTACAGCTACTATCGACTCGGAAGCGTCAACGCACGTGGAGCCGGGGGGCTCGCGGACGTCAGCTATGGAACCGCTGTTCGCGACACCAACCATACGATAGCGGTCAGCAACGTAGCCACGCTGTCACCGCGAACCTTCAACGAGACTCGGGGTCAGTTCACATTTGACGATCTGAAGGCTCCGCCGAACACCGACGATAGTCCCGCGGTCATAATCAGCGGCGTCGCAAACTTCGGGCGCTTCTCTTCTTCACCGACGGCACGACTGAACTATCTTTACGAGGCGGTCGACAATCTTGTCATGCAGCGAGGTGCGCATACGATCAAGACCGGGATCGATTTCCTTTTCAACGACGACAAGATCACATTCCCCATGGCAAGTGCTGGATCGTACACCTTCCCCTCGCTTTCAGCCTTTCTTTCGAGCGGAACGGGATATGCTTCGTTCTCTCAAAACTTCGGGATACCCTTCATCCAGCAGAACAATCCGAATGTTGGACTCTATGCTCAGGACGAGTGGAAGCTGGCCTCCTCTGTAACGCTCAACCTGGGAGTACGGTACGATCTTCAGTTTCTGAAGACGATCAACACGGATGTGAACAATGTCTCTCCCCGCATAGGAATCGCCTGGTCGCCCTTCGCGAATAAGCACACCGTTGTGCGTGGCAGCTTCGGCCTCTTCTACGATCGGGTACCACTCAGGGCCTTGGCTAACGCGCTGTTATCTGCAGGGAACACGACTGATCCGCAGCAGGGACGACTGCTGCAGTACACCTATGTTCCCGGAGATGTCGGTTCGCCTGTCTTTCCTGCCGTTTCCAGCCAGCCAAACACGGGATCGAAGATCAGCTACGCTCTCATGAATCGCAATATCCAGAACGCTTATTCCGAACAGGCGAGTGTAGGCATAGAGCAGCAGATATTGGAGAACACGACCCTTGGAGTGACATATCAGCACATTCGAGGGCTCCATCTCTTATCTTCCGTAAACCGGAATATCAATCTGGATGGAACGCGACCTGATGCTACTCGAGGGAATATCAAGCCTTACGACTCACTCTTCGATTCCTACTACGACGGCCTCTCGGTTTCGCTGTTGCAGCATCCGGTGTCGTGGGGATCGGCGAGAATCTCATATACATGGTCCAAGGCTATCAACAATGTGGGCGAGTTCTTCTTCAGCTCGCCTATCAATAACTTCGACCTGAGTGTTGATCGTAGCCGCTCCGATGACGATCAACGTCACCGCCTGGTTTTTGATGCCACAATTTACTCGCCACGTTCGCAGGCACACACCGTCGCCCAACATCTCGTACATGGCTGGCAGCTGGGTGGCATCCTGCAGTACTACTCCAGGCTGCCTTTCAACATCACGACGGGAGGACAGACGAAACAACAGACGACGCAGCGGCCTTGCACCGCTGGGTACAGTCTTGCAGGAACGAACCCATGTACCGAAGGTCTTGCGGGCGCTGTCATAGGGCGGAATGCAGGCACAGGCTTTGACTTCTTCAGCCTGAACACACGCTTGAGCCGAAGTTTCGCCCTCACGGAGCGGCTTCAGCTGCAGGGATTTGTTGAGGCGTTCAATGCACTCAACCACCGCAACGACATGATTCCGAACGGCACCTGGGGTACAGGCAGTTTTCCGTCTAAACCCAGCGCCTCTTTCGGAACAGCAACCGCGGTCGGAGATCCAAGGAGTATCCAGGTGGCGGCGAGGCTCAACTTCTAACGAGCATCCTCCTGTTGAGCCGTCCCTGGAAACGAGACGAAGCGAATCGCAGGGGTAGTGCGCAGGTTGGGTCTTCGGCGTTCGCAGCATTGTGTTGGCGAACGCCGAAAACCTCTTGAATACGACCTGCAACACTCTTACTCTGAAGCGTATGCCGGAGCTTCCGGACATAGCCGCTTACCTCGCCGCACTGGAGCCGCGTATCGTCGGCCAGCCTCTTCAGTCTGTTCGGATAGCGAGTCCATTTCTGCTGCGCACAGCTAAGCCACCTATTCAGGCAGCAGAGGGCCGCACAGTCGTTTCGCTCCAAAGCATAGGGAAGCGAATCGTCATCGAATTCGATAGCAATCTCTGGCTTGTGTTGCACCTCATGATTGCCGGGCGCCTGCACTGGAGACCGGCAGGAGCCAGATTGTCGGGGCGGAACAATCTTGCAGCATTCGATTTCCCAAACGGTTCGCTTGTTCTCACCGAGGCCGGGTCGAAGCGGCGAGCATCGCTTCATCTCTTCAGCAACAGGGAAGAGCTCGCTGCAATCGATCCGGGTGGTCTCGATGTCTTCGAGCTCGATCTGGATGGATTTCGTACAGCCTTGACTGCCGAAAATCGAACGCTCAAACGGGCATTGACGGATCCCCGGATTTTAAGCGGGATTGGGAATGCATACTCCGATGAGATCCTTCACGCTGCGCAGCTGTCTCCGATACAGCGTACGCAGAAGTTGTCTGAGGACGACTGGGCGAGATTGTTTAAGGCTACCCGCGAGACGCTGCAACTCTGGATCGATCGCCTGAAAAACGAAGCCCGGGACGCATTCCCGGAGAAGGTGACCGCCTTCCGAAAGGATATGGCAGTGCACGGACGATATGGTCAACCGTGCCCGAGGTGCGGCAGTTCGATTCAGCGGATACGTTATGCGGATAACGAAACAGACTACTGCCCGAAGTGCCAGACGGGCGGCAAGCTTCTTGCGGATCGAAGTCTGTCGCGTCTGCTCGGAGAAGACTGGCCTCGCACGCTCGATGAACTGGAAGCTCTTCGCCGCCGCTGACTGGCAGCCAAGATCGAACGTGTATGCTCGAAAAATGGGAAACATGCTGACTCGATGCGTCTTTGTTGCGCTTGCAGCCTGCCTCAGTGGTTTGGCATCGGCTCAATCTGCACGGCAGGAGGGAACTCAGCAGATTGCAGACCTGGGGGCATGCAAGCTCTCCAGCGGCAAAGTCATTCTCGACTGCCGTGTAGGTTACAGAACCTTCGGAATCCTGAACCAGCATCGCGATAACGTCGTTATCGTGCCAACATGGCTGAATGGCCGCAGCAAAGATCTCGTGTCTCTCTTCGGCACGTCTCCCGCTCCGCAACATCTCGTTGATACCTCACGTTTCTTTGGAGTGGCGTTGGATGCATTCGGAGACGGTGTCTCTTCTTCGCCCTCGAACAGTAAGCGACAGCCGGGACCGGAGTTTCCGCAGTTCACCACGGAAGATATGGTGAGGGCACAGTATCGCGTTCTGACGGAGGTCCTCAAGGTTCGTCATGTGCATGCCGCGGTTGGGCTCTCGCTTGGAGGGCATCAGGTCTTTGCCTGGTCAACTCTGTATCCGACATTTCTGGACCGCGCTGTTCCAATCGTGGGTTCACCCCAGGCAACGAACTTCGATCGACTGTCGAAGCAGATTGTGGTGGATGCGATCGAAGCCGATCCTGACTACAAGCACGGTCATTACACGAAGGAGCCAGCGCTCACGTTGGCGAACGAGATCGGCGTTCAGATGCTGACGACGCCTGCGTTTCGAAACGCGGAGGCGACGCGCGAGCACTATGATGAGTGGCTCGCCAGGATAGAGGCTCCGCAACGGCAGGACGCGAATGATCGCGTGTGGCAGGCCCGAGCGATTCTGTCGCACGACGTTCTTCATGGCAGGTCCATCGCAGAGGTCGCCCGGAGTTTGCCCGCCAAGTTTCTGATTATCGTTGGAGCCGAGGATCGAATGGTCACGCCCGCGCCCGCGCTTGCGTGGGCCAAGGCCATCGGAGCCGAAACCTACATCTCACACGGGGAGTGCGCGCACCTGATCATGAGCTGCGACGCGGCGGCGGTGAGCGAACGGGTGCGACGCTTTCTCAGCGAACCGGCTTCGACACCGGGGGGCCGATAAGTAGGAGAACAGGAGCCGGGCCCACATCGCTGCTCGATAGCTGAGCGAGAGTCGTGATGTGGATGTGCTCCTCCGGCGTAGATGCTCGCGAGACTGCGGTGCAGGGCGTCTCCGGAGCGATCCCTGAGGCCATCAGGTCCTGAGCGAGAGTTTCGAAGTCGCGCCCGGGCATGTAGAGGACCAGTGTCGCCTGGTCAGGAAAGGCTCCCGACCAGCTCGGGGTCAGCGAGAGCTTTCCGGCGGCATGATGTGCGGTCGCAAGGACCAGCTTCGAGGCCCGGCTGCGGTCCGTCAACGGGGTCTCGAGACTGGCTGCCACGGCGAAGGCGGCTGTGATGCCGGGGACGATCTCGAAGGGGATGGAATGTTCGCGGAGGAAAGATATCTCTTCAGCGGCTCGGCCGAAGATGAGAGGATCGCCTGATTTCAGGCGAATCACCGAACGATCTTCGCTCGCGTGCTCGAGCATCAGAGCGTGAATTCCGGCCTGGGTAATCCGTGGCTGGCCGCAACGCTTTCCGACTGGAACGATCAGCGCGGTTGGGCTCGCGAGGTTGAGAATCTCATCGCTCACCAGATCGTCGGGCAGAATGACATCCGCCGTCTTCAAGAGATGGGCAGCGCGCAGGGTGAGCAGGGCTGGATCGCCGGGACCGGCGCCGGTGAGATAGACGTGGCCGGATTCGGCGTCGGGAATCGAGATCACACTTTCTCCGCAGGAAGAGGATTGGTGCGCGCATGCTCCCGCGCAAGCAGGCGGGAAGGGCACTGATCGTAGGCGCAGACCTGGCGCTGCGCGAGTTCGTGAAGGATGAGCCGCCGCGATTGGTTGAGCGGTTCGGCGGCGACGACCTCGCGGCGCAGATTTCCGAGATTTGCGAGCCACTCGCCCAAATCCAGGGGAAGCTGTGCGTTCAATTCCTTCCGAAGCTGCTGGGCGAGGGCCGGAGAGTTTCCTGCGGTCGAGATCGCGATCTGGAGGTCTCCACGCCGGACGACGGACGGGAAGTAGAAATCGCAGAACGGAGGGTCATCGACAGCGTTGCAAAGCACCCCGCCAGCGGTCGCCTCGGCGAAGACGGCGCGGTTGACGGCGGGATCGTCGGTCGCGGCGACCACGAGGAAGGCACCGTCCAGATCGCCGGTTTGGTAGGGCCGGCGCTGGAGCGAGATCTCGCCAGCTTCGGCCATTCCGGAGATTCGCTCGTTTACGCGGGGAGCGATCACGGTGACGGAGGCGTCCGCCGCTCGAAGGGATTCGATCTTGGACTCAGCCAGCTGACCGGCGCCGATGACTACGCAGGACCGGCCGGTGAGCTTGAGGAAGAGAGGGAAGAGGGACATTTCAACGCTCCCTCTTAATGATAAGGTCTACGGTCCGCAGATGGGTCCCCTCTGTCGATTTTGTGCAAAGTCTTGCAAGAATTGAACTTAGCTTAGGACTTCCAGTCAGAACCAGGGTTCAACGCGAACAGAAATGCTGTAACTGTCGCACTTTGCGACTGAGGCTCCGGAGTCCCCGGAGCCTCGTAATTATTATAGCCGTCCCGCAGAGGAGGATCGGCATCTGTAAACGGTTGATTATAGGCTTGTTGCCTCAGAGTTGGCTTGACAGATCAACCACCATCGTTTGCATCACGCGGCTGATTCTGCCAGACAAACAGGTAATCCTTATTGCTCGAAGTGGCAAGTTTCAATTTACGCTGCCTTCCTGCCCGACTGAGTGCCGAGCGGATGTTCTCCTTGGAATCGGGGAGCTCCGAGAGGGGAATCTTGAGGGCTGAACCTGCAGACAGCTGCTCAATATCGCTCAGCAGCTGCTGAATGATTTTGCTATGTTTGCCCTCGCGTCCTTTGGGTACTTCATCCTGCAGAATAGATTCGAACCGCACGGGTCTGTTTTTGCCTTGGATGTGTTCTTCTTGGTCTCCCATAGTGTCTCCGTCCTGCGGAACCGTTCTTCTACCTCCTGAATGCGTAGCGTAAATCTGACGCTAACTTAATGTTGTCGTAACATGCCATAATCGTGCTCTTATTAAGATGCAAAAACGGCACCTCAGGCAGCAAATGCTAAATTGATGTATAAGTCGTTGATTTAAAAGAGATAACTCCTTACCGGGCTTAAATGGTATGTTGCCATCAGGAGTGTTCGATGACAAGGGGTTTGCACACAGAGATTGTTCCGGTTGAAGAAGTGCCTCTGGAAGATAAGAGGTTGCCGGGGATCGATGTACTTGTCGTGGATGACGAGCAGGTGATCGCCGATACCCTGACAGTGATTCTTTCCCGCTCCGGATATTCGGTTCTCTCGGCTTACGACGGAAAAACTGCCCTTAAGATTGCCAGCGAAAACCCTCCAGCCCTGTTGATCAGCGATGTCGTGATGCCTGGGATGACCGGGGTCGAGCTCGCCCTATCTCTAAGACATTCGAATCCCGAATGCCGAATACTCCTGTTTTCGGGACAGGCCGCTACGGCAGACCTGCTCGAGAAGGCGAGAGCTCTGGGACACGATTTCACGATCCTGAGTAAACCGGTCCACCCCCGCGATCTGATCCGTCGTGTCACGGAGTATCTCCGCAGCTGAGATAACAAGAGCCGGTGAACGTCTGGGCGTTCGACCGGCTCTTTGGCTTTGTGGCTACTGCTGCGGGCTATTCGCCAGGCGCCAGCCGTCCAGCGCCGACGGGGGGTGCATCCCGTTCTACGGGTTCGAGGACTTCGCCAGCAAGCTGGGCCCGCAGGGCAGCATCGTCCGTGCGGTCGAAGTAAGAACGCAGGTCTTCCCCTGGAGTGCGGGCTTCGAGATAGGCGTTCAACAGACGCTCGATCGCCTCAGGCACGTCAACCGCCGCAGCGCGATAACCCAGCGGACGGGCAGGCCGGGCGTACTTGCCTACGGAACCCCCGACGCAGAAGAAGAAGGCGTCGACCAGCTGGCCGTCTTTCTTGATCTTCTTGCCCTCGAGGCCGATGTCGGCGATCCAGTGCTGGCCGCAGGAGTTGGTGCATCCGGTGACGTGGAGACGGATCTGCTGATCGAAGCCGGGGAGGCGCTCCTCGAGCTCGGCGACGACCCACTTGTTGAAGCCCTTGGTCTCCGCGATGGCCAGTTTGCAGAACTCGGTTCCGGTGCAGGCGATGGCTCCGCGCCAGAAGGGCGATACGTCTACGTTGAGCCCGAGGGTGTTGAGCTCGACGACGAGAGCAGAGGTCTCACGGTTGGGAACATTGACGATGAGGATGTTCTGGCCGATGGTGGCGCGAAGCTGACCGTCGCCGTACTTCTCAGCGAGATCGGCGAGCTTGATGAGCTGTTCGCCGGAGAGGCGGCCGTTCAGAACCGAGGCTCCCACGGAGGAGAGACCGGCCTGACGCTGAGGCGTGATGCCGATGTGATCGCGGTAGATGTCGGCGGGGAGGTCTTCCATGGAGACGGGGCTGGGGTCCAGCTTGTAGCCGAGCTTCTCTTCGATGGCTGCGAGCATGGATTCCGCAGTCCAGCCGTGGCGCATGAAGAGGTACTTGATGCGGGCACGGGTGCGGTTCTCGCGGAGTTCAGTCTGCTCCTTGAAGATGCGAACGACGGCGGTGACGACATCCAGAGCCTTGTCCTCCGGGATGAATGCCGGAATGCGGGTGGCGATGTGGGGCTCGGTGGAGAGGCCGCCGCCGACGCGCAGGGTGTAGCCGATCTCTTCCTTGCCTTCGACAGTCCGCTTGATAGCGGTGAGGGCCACGTCATTGATCTCCGGGAAGGTGCACCAGACGGGGCATCCGCTGACGGTGATCTTGAACTTGCGGGGAAGATTGTAGAACTCAGGATTTGCGGTCAGATGATGGGCGATCTCTACGGCGAGAGGCGAGGAATCGAGGATCTCGTGGGAGTCGATTCCGGCGAGCGGGCAACCGGTAACGTTACGGACCACGTCGCCGCAGGCGCCCTTGGGGGAGAGTCCAATTGCTGTCAGAGAGTCGACGACATCGACGAGCCCACCGAGGGTGAGCCAATGAAACTGGATGTTCTGGCGCGTGGTGATATCGGCCAGATTGTTGGCGTATTTGACGGCGAGCTGGCCGATGACGCGGGTCTGGTGGCTGGTGAGAAGGCCATTGGGCAGGCCGATACGCATCATGAAGTACTCGGTCGCCTTGCCCTCGCCGTTGGCACCCCCGGTGACGCCCTTGCCGTCGCCCTGGGTATAGACGCCCCACCACTTGAAGTAGAGACCGGTCCACTCGGGCAGGACGGAGTCGCGGCCCTTGCTGGAGAACTCGCGCACCTCATCCCACGCTTCCCATGGATTCTTGGCGAGCTTAAGTCGTTCAGATTTCTGGGCTTTGGTCTCTTTTACGGCGGCAGGAGCCGGAGTTGTGGACATGATGGAATCCTTTAGGCTTAGATCTTGTAGGTAATAAAAATCCCACTCGGTCGGAGTGGGCGTTGGCGACTTGCCTGGGAGATTCGTGATCTGAGAACGATCTACGAAGCAGGACAGAGGCGACAGCGCACCCGGTCGCAACAACACATGCGACAGAAGGAGATGAGCTGGGTGCGGTCGAGAGCCATACTTATAAGGTTAACCGCCATAGGTCAGACCGTCAAGCGGAACGGCCCATTTCTGGCGGCTGGGGACAAGTTATTCGGCAAGATTCTAAGGCGCGTAACGGGTGAAGACGTAATCACGTTGTTTCGCCGGGATATGGCAGGAGTAGCAGCTTTTTAGTGCCTCCGGACCGTCGGGCTTCCCGTGGGTGAACTGAGCGAAGCGCCACCCGCCCGTAGAGGCGTACCGTTTCGAGTCCTTGACCATGAGCTGAACGTTTGTCGGCGCACCAGCTACGAAGGACTGCTCCTGCCCGAAGGCCTGGTTGTTCTGCTCCGACGGAGTGTAGGCCCAGGCGAGGCGAGCGATGATGGTCCCATCCGGAAACGGGAGGCGATCACCGCGAAACGCATCGATTGCCCGATCATTGCCCAAAACCGCCCGCAGATCGTTCAGCTTACCGCCTTCATGCGCGACGGAGATCAGCTTCCAGTCCCTGTAATGCGCGGGCAGCTTAATGGGGGGAGGCGTGGATTTCGCGGTGTCCGGCAGCAAAGCGTGATCCTGCGACCGGACGAAGCCAGCCATCGCTGGTCCGATGAATGCCAGAATTACCGCAGTCTTTCGGATAGCTGTTTTGATTGTGCGGGACTCACGCACCGCCAAATCCGGTCACTGAAGCCATGCAGTCTCCTATGGAGTTATTTGGCCAGAGCTTACGCCTGAAATCCGCAAAGCGTTTGTGAATCCAGCGTCCTCAAGTAGCCTCTGACGCTCTTCTCTCACTCCGCTTCCGCGAGCGAATGTTTGTGGCGGACATCGGAGCCTCGCACCCAGAAGATGACGTCTTCGGCGATGTTGGTGGCGTGGTCTGCGGAGCGCTCGAGATTGCGGGAGACGATGATGGCGTTGAGGGCCTGGGCACTGATCTCGGGCTGGTGCTGCATCAGCAGGACCAGCTCGGCCTGCACAAGGCGGTTCATCTCGTCGATCTCGTCGTCCATGGCGAGGACCGTCTCGGCCAGGCGGGCGTCAGCCTCGAGGAGTGACTGGAGGGCGGTGCGGATCATCACGCCGACCTTTTCTCCCATGTCAGGGATGTCGATGGGAAGCTCGATGAGGGGAACTCCGGAGAGTGTCTCGGTGCGCTGGGCGATGTTGGAGGCCTGGTCTCCGATACGCTCGAGATCGCCGTTAATCTTGATGACGGCGAGGATGAAGCGCAGATCGATGGCCATGGGCTGCTCTTTGGCGAGAAGGTCGTAGGCCATCTCATCGACGTCGCGTTCGGCAGCGTTGATGGCTTCTTCAATCTCCTTGACGTGGTCGCAGAGACTGAGATTGCTGGTGAGGTAGGATTCAAGCGCGAGCGAAAGCGCCTGTTGGGAGAGTGCCGCCATGGCGAGTAGCTTGTCTTTGAGAGCGGCAAGCTGCTGGTGAAAGTTAATGCGCGGCATAAAACCCCTTCCTCCTCGATTGAAGATCATTCTATTGTGCTGCAGAAATGATGCATGGGTTGTGAATTTGTGCAGGCGTATGTAGCGAACTCGATACGGGCCGCAGGTTAGTAGAGAAGGTAGTGCGAGCGTCGCTCCCGGAAGGCGTCGAGATCGTGCTCCCAAGACTTCGCGATCGCGCGGGGATCTTCGTTGTTTTTGATGGAGAGAACGGTGTTGACGCTGCGGAGCAGAACGTCGATGCGGGAGATGTTGAACTGCTGGGGATAGAGGCGGTGAATGGCGGAGATCATCTCGATGCCAAGCTCGGGGGAGTCGACCAGGTCCGGATCGTGGAGGGTGAGATGAACCGCCGGGAGGGTCTGGCCATGGTAGGGATAGTGGTTGGCGTCTTCGGCGATGGTCACGGTGGAGGCGGAGAAGGTGATGCCTGGGATATGACGATCGTTGAGGGCGGCTGCAAGGGCCGGAGCGTCGAAGAAGGGCGCGGCGATGTTCTCAAAGGGGATAGTGGTTCCGCGGCCCACGGAGACGTTGGTGAACTGAAGCAGCTCTACGCCGGGATAGAGGATGGCGGCGTTGACGGATCGCAGGTTGGGGCTGGGAGTGATCCAGGGAAGGCCGGTCTGGTCGTAGTACATGCTGCGCTCCCAGTGCTGCATGGAGACGACGGAGACGGCAGCGCCGAGGGGTTCGCGAACGTTGGGCGAGGTGGGGGAGGGAAGACGGCGTTCGCCGTTGATGTAGCGGGCGAGCTCGCCGAGGGTCATGCCGTGACGGATGGGAAGAGGCATGTAGTTGACATAGGCCTCCTTGCCTTCGTCAGAGACGGGGCCTTGGACGGCAACTCCGCCGATGATGTTGGGGCGATCGAGGACGATGATCTCGAGCTGATGGCCGAGCCGTTTTTCGGCGGCGGCTGCTTCGATGAAGTATCCGGTCTGCGCTTCGTAGGTGTAGAACCGGACTCCAGCATCCTGCAGGTCGACGATGACGGCATCGAGATCCTTGAGCATATCGTGCGTCGGGTGGCGTGACTGCGGCGTTGTGCCGTAGAGCGAGGTGACGGCGATGTGGGTGGAGGGATCGACCTCTCCCTTGATGCCGGCTTCGTCCTTTGTTCCGAAGAGGCCATGTTCCGGCGAGAAGATCGCCTTCAGCTCAAGACCGGGAACGGCCTTTTCGGCTTCGGTGGCGAGGAGGTCGACGGTCCGGTGGCCGTGGGAGTCGATACCGGTCTGGTTGGTGAGGATGCCAAGACGAAGATGGTTGCCGTGGCGGTGCGCGGCTTCGGCGAGTGCGGCGTAGTGGGTGGATTCGAGGACGTCGATGCCGGTGAGCGTGGGAGTGGGGGGCTGGCTTCCGTAGAGATGGAGGGCTTCTGCGGCGGCGGTTGCGACTTCGCCACGCAGCACGGAGATGGCAGCATTGCCGCGCGGGTGCACTGCGTTGGCGAGCAGGACGACGTAGGTATCGGAGCCGGGATCCATCCAGAGGGTGGTTCCGGTGAAGCCGGTGTGTCCGAAGGAGCCGATGGGGAAGATTGAGCCGCGCGGACGGGAGAAGGCGGTGTTGATGTCCCAGCCGAAGCCTCGGGTGGCGATGCCCTTGGTGACCTTGCCGTCGGGTGTGAAGACAGTGGCTCCGTCCTGCGCGGTGGAAGGCTGCTGGGGTGTGCTCATCAGCTTGAGCGTGGACTGACTGACTGGAAATGGCCCGGTGTTGCGAACGAGCTTGTCGAGCAGCGCCTGAGCGTAGAGGGAGACGTCATGCGCGGTGGAGAAGACTCCGGCGTGGCCGGCGACCGAGCCCATGCGGCGCGTTGTCGGGTCGTGCACGGTACCGCGGGTAAGCATGTCGAAGTGAGGATTGGTGGTGGCGTTGCCTTCGTCGTCGTGGGTTGTGGGAGCGGTCCGGGGATCGAGGAGGTCAGGGCTCCATGTACCGGGTGCACAAGTGGCCGGCTGTGAGGCCGAGGCGGGACCGGGCTCGATGGCTGCTCCGGTCTTGATGGCCGGTCCGCAGGTCTTGTCGAAGGGTCGGTAGCCTGTATCGGTCATCTTCAGAGGAGCGAAGATGTGCTGCTGCGCGAAGACGTCGAGCGGTTCTCCGGAGAGCTTTTCGACAAGCAGGCCGAGGGTGATGAAGTTGATGTCGGAGTAGACGAACTTTGTTCCCGGAGGATTATCGAGCGAGGACGCCATCACGCGGCGAACGGCTTCCGCCTTGTCGGGTGCGGCGAGGCCCCAGGCATCCTTGACGGAGATATCGGGCGGCAGGCCGGAGTAGTGCGTCAGCAGCTCGCGGATGGTGACCTTCTCTTTGCCGTTCGCGGCGAAGTCGGGCAGGTACTTGGCAACCGGATCGTCGAACTGGAACTTGCCCTGGTCGTACAGCTCCATCATCGCGGTCGCGGTGGAGAGGCACTTAGTGAGCGAGGCCATGTCGAAGATGGTGTCTTCGGTCATCGGCTCGGCGGCGGAGGGTTTGCCGTCAAGATCGGGTTCTCCGGCCAGCTTGCGGTCGCCGTATGCGTGATGAAAGACGATGCTGCCGTCGTGACCGACGACCACTACGGCTCCAGGAAGCTTGTGCTGAGCGACGGCGTTATTGACGAGAACGGAGATCGGGGCGAATTCGGAGGGCTGAGCAGTGGATGGCTTTGTGGATTCCTTCGAAGGCTCGTGCTTGGGGTGCCGAGCTGTGCGAGCCGCGATGAGGCTCTGGTGAAGATGCGGCAGAGGTGCGATTCCCTGCGCATGACTGGAGAGCGCGAGGGAGGAGAGAGCGACCAATGCGATGACGGTAGTGGCGACGCTTCTAGGAGCGTTGTTTGGCTTGGGCATGAGCTTGCTGGCGATGTATCCGACGAAGAAGGTAATGAGGGCACCGATGAAGACGTACCAGGTCCAGGCGACGCGAGGCAGCGTCGTCTCTCCGAAGAGAGGAAGACTGGAGAAGTGGATGGGGGCGGGTTGCAGCCAGAGGGCGAGATTGACGGCGAAGCCTACGATCAATCCGACGATGGCACCTGCCTCGGTGGCTCTGCGGGTCAGGGTTCCCAGGAGGAAGACTCCGAGGAGGGCACCGTAGGCGACCGAGGCGATCGAGAGGCCGACCTCGACCACATGACCTTTTCCGCCGGCGTGGACGCTATAGACAGCGATGGCAAAGAGCACGAGAGCCCAGACGACGGTGGAGGAGCGCGAGATCATCATGCGTTCCCGGTCGTCGGCATTGGGTCTCCAGCGCATGTAGAAGTCCACGACCGTGGTGGAGGAGAGGGAGTTGAGGGCAGCCGAGAGATTGGACATTGCGGCGGCAAGGATGGCGGCAATGAGGAGCCCCGCGACTCCGATGGGCATCTCGCGAACGATGAAAGAGGGGAAGAGCCGATCGGGAGCGAGATTGGCGGCAGGCGATCCACCATAGAAGACCCAGAGCCCCGCGCCGATGAGAAGGAACAGGGTGAACTGAACGAAGATCACGACGCCTGAGGAGAGCAGGGCCACGCGCGACTCGCCGAGATTGCGAGCGGCGAGCAGACGCTGCACCATGAGCTGATCGGTACCGTGCGAGGCGGTGGTCAGGAAGCCTCCTCCGATGACGCCAGCCCAGAATGTATAGGTCTGGGTGAGGTTGAGGGCGAAGTCGAAGAGGTGGAACTTGCCTGCTGCGGAGGCGGCCTGATGAATATGGGCCCATCCGCCGGGGACGTGCGTACCGAGGGTGATGATGGCAACGACTGTGCCTGCGATGTAGAGGATCATCTGGACGACGTCGGTCCAGATAACCGCCGTCATTCCGCCCTCGAAGGTGTAGAGCAGGGTAAGCGCGGAGATGATGGCGATGGAGAGGATATCGTTGGTCCCGATCGCAATGGCCACGACGATGGAGACGGCGAAGACGCGAACGCCCTCTGCGGCTGCGCGCGTAAGAAGAAAGAGCCCGGCGGTGGTCTTGTGAAGCTTGCTTCCGAAGCGCTGATCGATCAGCTGGTAGGCGGTGAGCATCTCGCCCTGGAAGTAGCGGGGAAGGAACAGAATCGCGACCACGACGCGGCCGATCATGTAGCCGATGACGACCTGGAGGAAGCCGAAGTCGCCGGTAAAGGCCACACCGGGAATGCTGATGATGGTGAGGGTGCTGGTCTCGGCCGAGACGATCGAGAGGGCGATGGCCCACCAGGGAACGGTTCGGTCGGCCAGGAAGTAGCTCTTAAGGGTGCGCGAGGAGCTTCCTTTTCCTTCGCGGAAGCGCAGACCGAACAGAGTAATCCCCGCCAGGTAGATAACGATCAAGACCAGGTCAAAGACGTGCAGGTGCGACACAGAAGCAACATCGGGCATGACAGCGAGTTTATGCGAAAGACAGGGAAACGTGCTCAAGAAAGAGCCGAACGACGGCTTTCGGCTACTGACCGGTCCACCTGCAAGGTATGGACAGCAAGAGGAGACCGGCGCCGCTCAGATCGAAGCGCTGTTACCCGATGGTCCTTCCGTGAAGGACTGTGCGTTCAAGCTCACCATCTTCATCAAAGACGTTGAAGTTTGCAGGTTTGCCGGGTTCGAAGCCGTCGAGGGTGTCGCCCAGCCCGAGCAGGATGGCTGGATTATGGGAGGCGAGACGGCTTGCGACCTCGAGCGGGGCTCCCGTGAAGCGCCGCAGGTTGGAGACGGCGCGGTCGAGCGTAAGGACGCTTCCGGCGAGCGTGTGTTTGCCATGGGTGAGATCATCCGCGGAGAAGGCGCGGCCATCGGCGACCTTCACGGCGAAGGTACCAAGTGTGTATTCGCCATCCGGCATGCCAGCGGCGGCCATGCTGTCGGTGACGAGAATGGCGTGGCGCTGCCCTTTGGCTTTAAACCAGAGACGCACGAGTTCGGGTGCGACGTGGACACCGTCACAGATGAGCTCGGCATAGAGAGCCTCCTCGTCGAGGACGACCCCCAGGATGCCGGGCTCACGATGATCGAGCGCGCGCATGGCGTTGAAGGTGTGGGTTGCGCTGCGCGCCCCGGCCTCGATACCACATCGTGTCTCTGCGGCCGTGGCATTGGAGTGTCCCAGACTGACGCGAACGCCTTGCAGAGCGCAGTGATGAATCAGATCGAGAGCCCCGGGGACTTCGGGAGCGATGGTGATGAGGCGAATATGCCCTGAGGCCGCCTGCTGGAAACGGTCGAAGAGAGCGATGTCCGGAGGGAGAATCTCGGCCGGGGGATGAACCCCGCGCTTGGCATGCGAGATGAAGGGACCTTCGAGATGAATTCCGATGGGACGGGCATGCGCGGGATTCCAACGGGAGGTGGCGGCGCATTCGATCTCTCTTGCAATTCCTTCGAGAGATGTGAGCGTCTTGTCGATGGACGCGGTGACCGTCGTCGGAAGGTAATGTCCTACGCCATGACGAGCAAGGAATCCGCTGACGTTGGCAAAGGCCTTCGGGGTGGCCTCCATGAGGTCATGACCGGAACCGCCATGAGTGTGAATGTCGAAGAAGGTAGCGGCGAACGTCTCGTTTGCGGCCTGAGGGGCGGAGTCAGGCTCGATACTCGCGATGGATCCATCTGCAGCAATGCGAATGGTAGGTCGCTCGATGATCTGGGAGGCGGTGACAAGGCGGCGGGCGTGCAGCGTTTGAGACATCGCGGTCTAGTTTAATCTCCGTGGAACGGAAAGCAAAACGGCAGGGAACGAGGAGGGAGATACGGGGAAAGAGGCGCCCGCCGGAAGCCTCGCGCGCAAGGTCTCCAGACTACGCTTCTTCCCCGGAATACGTTACTGCGTAGCTACCACCGGGGAGGGGATTCCCACTTCGGATGCCGGAGGGAGCGTCTGGGAGTTGGCCCACTGGCGCTGCGCGGTTCGCATCCGGTCGATGCGGCTGAGCCACATCTGGACAGTGAAGTCGTAGCGCTCGAGATTGTTGCGAAGGAAGTAGGGCCGGTAGCTCTTGAGCCACGCCTGCTCGTAGAGGTCGCGCAGCAGGGAGTAGTTGTTGCGCAGGTCCTGCAGTTTCCCGTTCACAGCGTTGATGGAGTTGAGCTCGCGCGAGACCTCGAGCCGGTCGTCGTGGTTTTTGGAGGTCTGCAGGGCATAGGCGTGGGCGTAGCTGGCTGCGATCTCGTCAGATATCTGGAACTTGAGGCCAATGAGGTCCATACGCCGTGCGCCGAGCTCTAGAACATCGAGAGCATCGATCTCACGAAGGTTGGGGTTGGCAGCGCGGGCTTCGGCAACGAGGACGAGAGCACGCTCCGCATGCATGCGAAGCTCGGAGAGGATGGGACGGATGAGACCAGCGATGCGCTGGCCGTCTGCGTTCCAGGGATCCTGCCAGAAGAGAAGGTCCTGCCCGTCTACCTTATAGGGCGAGTCTTTGAGCAGCTTGTGGGCTGCCATCATCTCGCGCTGAGCTTCGTCGATCTTGCCAGTGGCGTCGCCGTGGAACTTCTCCCCGTAGCTGGACTGGAAGTTGGGGATGGAGGCCGTGCCCTTGTGCCAGGCGGCTTCGGCTCCGAAGAGGATTCCGTACCAGTCGGCGTTGGCCAGCGCTTCGCCATCATCGTTCCAGATGGTATCGAGCTGTCCGGTGGCACCGAGTTTCTGGCCGTCCGCGGTGAAGCGCTGGATGTTATCGAGACCGTTGTTCCAGTTGGGATAGACGCGGGACCAGTTATTGATGCCGGGAGCGACCCAGGTCTCGAATCCTGCATCGGTGAAGGGTTTGATGTAGCGGTCGAAACCTTCGGGGTGGGGGTTGTACTCCCACGGCACGGCGATGGTGGCCTTTTTGAAGGATTCGGGAAGCTGCTTGAGCAGGTCGGGCTCCTTGTAGGCGATGTCTCCCCAGAAGAGCAGCTTGCGGTGAAGGGGCTGGAGCTCGGCTACGATCTGCTGCAGGAAGCCCAGGTAGACTGTGCCGAGACCCTTGGAATCCACCTCTGCTTTGGTCTGGCCCTTGCCGAGCTCTACAGTCTCGTCGGCACCCAGGTGAAGAAAGGGGCCGGGGAAGATACCGGCAAGCTCGTTGAACATATCGTGCGTGAGCTTTCGGGCATCCGGCTGTCCGGGCGCGAGGACCTGGCCATGCGGTGTTTCGGCCAATGGCGCGTACTTCTCCCAGTTGAGGAGGTAGTGGAGATGGCCGAAGGCCTCCTGCTCAGGGATGACGGTGATGTGATATTTCGAAGCGTAGGCAACGAGCTCGCGTGCCTCAGCCTGGCTCAGACTTGCTCCGGGGGGCGCCATGAGCGGGTGTCCGGTGTACTGCATGGTGTGCTCGAAGTAAGGCGAGTAGATGTTGATCTTGTAGGCCGCCATTACCCGGATCTGCTTCTTTTGGAACTCCAGCGTGGGGAACGGACCGCGGGATAGATCGTCGCTGAGTCCGCGGTACTCCATAGCGGGCCAGTCGCGGATGGTTGCCGTGTGCAGCGTTGCCGTTGTGCCGTAGCCGGTGACGAGCTGCTTAACCGTCTGAAGGCCGTAGAAGATGCCGGAACCGCTGGCTGCGGTTATGGCGAGTCCTTTGCCATCCGGGATGATTGCATACCCCTCGGCCTTCATGTCGGCAGGGAAGTCGGCCTGGCTTTGTTTGCCGGGGCTCGCGTCGGTGAGAATCGACCTGGAGATGGGAGAGCCATAACGGGCAACGAGGATGTTGACCGGAGCCGTGGAGGATATGTTGATCCCCTGGGAGATGAGATAGCTCTTGAGGTCCTCGACGGCGAAGGAGTCGTCTGGCGCACAGGGAGAGGCACAGGTGATCTGGATTCCCTGCGAGAGAGGCTGACTGGTCCCGGCCTGGAGCTCGCGCGGGATGGGGATCAGCTTTAGTGGTGACTGGGCGAGGCAGGACACACTCAGGGCAGCGAGCAGCAGGGGAACCGGTGAAAAAAAGCGCATGCGGATAACGGTAAATCAGTCACCAGCTGCGGGACAGGTTGGGGCGATATTTGTGCGAACATCGACCACGCGTGAAGTGATTTGGTAGAAACATGCGGGCAAATCATTGTTAACAAGTGGTGAATTGTTTTTCTGTTCACATAGATTTGGAACCATGGCTTAAACGGCAGCTTGAAAGAGCAGCGGCTATGGACGGTGTTTAGAAAAGTCCAGGCTCCCTATCTCTGACCCATTCGGCGGCCGAACCTACTTGTGAGGAACCATGACGAATCAACTGCGAACTGCCCTTGCGGCGGTGCTTGTACTAAGTACAGCATCGATGCCGGCGCAAACGGGAACAGTGGCCAGACCGACGAAACGGGCGGTCCGAAAAAAATCGGAGAGCAGTCTCGAGAGGACCCTGCGCGAGCTGAAGGAACAGATGCAGGCTCAGCAGACTCAGATTGATGAGCTTAAGCATCAACTGGCGGACCGCGACGCGAAGCTAAGCACGGCGACACAGGATGCGCAGTCGGCAAATGCGTCAGCGAGTGCGGCGGCCACCAAGGCACAGCAGGCGCTCACGGCGATTCAGTCCAACCACGAAGAGATGCAGACGCTGTCGAGCTCGGTTTCGGATCTGAAGGTGGCAAACGTCGGCCTGGCTCAAACGCTCAGCGATACCAAGAGAGATGTCTCCACAGCGATGGAATCGCCACTGGCGATCCACTACAAGGGCATCAGGATTACGCCAATCGCGTTCTTCGCACTGGAAGATGTTTATCGTTCCAGCGCCATCAACTCCGACATCAACACTCCGTTCAACGCGACTCCATATAAGGGAGCGGCAGAAGCGAATACCAGTGAATTGAACTTCTCCGGACGTCAGAGCCGTCTGGGAGCCTTGTTCGAGGGCAATACCGGGCCGTTCAAGCTCTCGGGCTATGTAGAGGCTGATTTTCTGTCTGCCGGCGCTACCTCGAACGAGAACCAGAGCAACAGCTACACGCTTCGTCAGCGGCAGATCTGGGGACAGGCGGCAACTCAGGGCGGCTTCGCGGTCACAGGTGGTCAGATGTGGTCGCTGGTGACGGAGACCAAGACGAGCACGGATAATCGTACCGAGAACCTGCCGATGAATATCGACGCGCAGTATAACGTCGGGTTCAGCTGGTCGCGTCAGGCAGCGATGCGGTTCCAGAAGAAGTTCACCAGCGGACTTACGCTGGCTGGATCTCTTGAAGAGGCACAGAACATCTTTTCTGCAACGAATGCCAACCAGAACTTCTTCTTCGGTTCGGCGGGCGTTGGCGGTGGTCTGTTCAATTCCACCGCGAATTACTCCAATAACGTTGCTCCCGATGTGATTCTGAAGGCGACCTACGACAATAAAACGGGTCATTTTGAGGCGGGGGGGCTCGTGCGCTGGTTCCGCGACCGTTACTATCCGGTATCGGGCACGGGTGCGGTCCAGGCGACGGGAGCACAGAACGATACCAAGACCGCCGGCGGCTTCTTTGTGAACGGCCGAGTCCATGCGACCAAGTTTGCCGATATCGGGGCACACTTTCTTGGCGGCACGGGAGTTGGCCGCTACGGGACCTCCACCCTTCCCGATACGACGATCCATCCGGATGGAACGCTGGCTCCGATCAAGAACTACCAGGGTCTGTTCTCGGTAGAGCTGCACCCGATGAAGAAGCTGGATCTCTTCGGCTACTACGGCGCGGAGTATGCCCAACGCACCTACTACGTCAGCAACGTTGCGGGATCGGTGGGTAAGCTGGTCGGCTATGCCCCACCAAGCTCGTCGAACGCAGGATGCTACACGGAGACGGTTCCAACCAGCACGAATGGTTACGGTCCGGGTGCCGCGGCAAACTGCCTTGGGGCGACGCGTTACATCAGCGAGCCAACTGGCGGATTCACCTTCCGCCTCTACAGCAGCCCACAGTACGGCCGCCTGCAGTACCAGTTCCAGTACAGCTATCTGTCGCGCACTGCATGGACCGGCGTTGGCGGAGCTCCTACGGCCAGCAATCATATGGTCTTCACCGGAATGCGCTACTACATTCCATAATCGTCGGGTAAACACGGTAAAGGGAAGGGCGTCTTCGCGGACGCCCTTTCTATTTTGCGGAGAGAATCGACCGCCAGGAAATTGGTCAACCACTTCATGTTCGAGTTTGATAGGCTTTCGGGGGGGCGAGGATTGTTTGGACTCGCACCTAATTCAGAGCGGCCCTTGTCCTGGTGCTTCACCGTTGTCTTCTTAGCAGATCTTCAGAGGTGTTTTCGATGCTTGATGCAATGCGGTTGTTCCCATCCGACCCTGCGGCACGCTCCGTAGCGGCGAAGCTTTACGAGACGATACGCGATCTTCCTATCCTTTCTCCGCATGGTCATACAGACCCGGCGTGGTTTGCCAAGGATGAAGCGTTTCCGAATCCGGCGGCCTTGTTCATCCAGCCGGATCATTACATCTTCAGAATGTTGTACTCGCAGGGCATATGCCTGGAGTCGCTGGGTATTCCGCAGGCGGATGGCGGTCAGAAGGCTGACCCTCGCGAGGTGTGGAGGATCTTTGCCAAGCACTACTATCTTTTCCGGGGAACGCCGACGCGCCTTTGGCTGGATTACTCCTTCAGCACTCTGTTTGGTCTTACCGAGCGCTTGAACGCAGAGAATGCTGATCAGTATTACGACGCGATCACCAAGGCGCTGGAGTCGCCGGAGTTCCGTCCGCGCGCGTTGTACGAGCGATTCCGCATCGAGGTTCTGGCGACGACCGATTCTCCCCTGGATAATCTCGAATACCACAAGGCGATTCAGGAGTCAGGCTGGAAGGGAAGGGTGCTTCCTACCTTCCGGCCGGACGCGGTCATCGATGCGGAATACCTGGGCTTTGTGAAGAATATCGAGAAGCTGGGTGAGATTACCGGAGAGAATATCGGGACGTACAAAGGCTATCTGAACGCTCTGCGGAAGCGCCGTGAGTTCTTCAAATCAATGGGAGCGACGGCGACCGATCACGGGCACCTCACCGCGATGACGGCCGACCTGGACGGAGCGGCGGCTGAGTCGCTGTACCAGCGCGTCCTGTCGGGCCGATCGGAACCGGAAGAGCAGCAGATGTTTCAGGCCCAGATGCTTACGGAGATGGCGGGCATGTCGGTCGAGGATGGCTTGACGATGCAACTTCATCCCGGCAGTATTCGGAACCACAACAAACTGGTCTACGAGAAATTTGGCCGGGACAAGGGAGCGGATATTCCATCGCCGACCGAGTATGTTCGCAACCTGCGGCCGTTGCTGAATAAGTATGGTAACGATCCGCGGCTGACCTTTATTCTGTTCACGCTGGATGAGTCGACATTTTCTCGCGAACTTGCACCGCTGGCTGGCCACTATCCGTCTTTGAAGCTTGGGCCACCGTGGTGGTTCCACGACTCGCCGGAGGGAATGATGCGCTTCCGTGAGACGGCAACGGAGACTGCCGGTTTCTACAACACAGTTGGGTTCAACGACGATACGCGCGCGTTTCTGTCGATTCCGTCCCGGCATGATGTTGCCCGGCGGGTTGACTGTGCATTCCTCGGCCGTCTGGTGGCCGAGCATCGCCTGGATGAAGATGAGGCTTTTGAGGTCATCCAGGACCTGACAGTGAATCTGGTGAAGAAGGCGTACAAGCTGTAGCGCGCTTGGAAAGGCGGGAAAGCTCCGGACCCCCGGGGCTTTTCCTGTTTAGGTCCCGACGGCCGCGATTGGCAGGAAAGCCTTGCGGATCTGCCTTTGACCGTTGTTGCAGCTTTTGCTATAACAATGAAAGCGCAGCGCGTTACCTGAACGTGCTCCCAAGACACTCCTGAGTAGCTCAATGGCAGAGCATTCGGCTGTTAACCGAAGGGTTGTAGGTTCGAGTCCTACCTCAGGAGCCATATAAATCAATCACATACAAAACCTCCTCTCCCAAACTTCACCAAACTTCACCAAATTGCCTACGCACCCTGCATTGGCTCTGGAAGTCGCTTAAGGTTCCGACCCGTCAGTCCCATCGTTTCGACGCTTGGCGTCCAGCCCTCCAGCACCGTCGTCGCGTGAGAGTTGATCGCCCGCATCACGTTCTCTTCCACGACCTGCACATATACATTGCCGGTCGTCGTGATGCTGGCATGGCGTAATGCGCCCTGCGTGTCCTTGAGCGTCCCGTGACCCGAAAGGTGGGTTCCCAACGAACGCCGCATGACCTGAAAGGTAATGAGGCGCTTGGGAATCCCCAGTCTCTCCGCGATTGGACGAACTCTCCACTTAAGGAAGTTCTTCGCGTGGCGCGGTACAGCCTGGCCCTTCCGCTTCCCGCGCCCGAAGGTGGGAAACATCAGAGCCTCCGGAGACGGATCTGGGCAAATCCTCCGCCAAGCTTCGATCACCGGACGTACCGGCTCCGGAACTGCGATCGGAGCCCGGCTCGCCTTCGACTTGAGGCGACCCTCATAGAACTGTCCCTCGACGGCTATGCCGTGGGGAATGAGGGAGACTCCCGTCCAAGACTTCCATTGAAAACCCATCGCCTCGCTTGCGCGAGGTCCGCTGAAGATGCCAACGAGCATCAGGCACAGATCACCCAGGTCTTCCATAGCGCCAAGCAGCAATAGCATCAGATCGACTGCCATGACCGGCCTGTCCGCCCTCTTTGTGATCGGCATAACCACATCTTCTCCCGGGTCTTCGACGAGAAACTTCTGCTTCCTCGCCAAGTGCGTGATCGCGCGAACGTTGTTGAAGCAACTGCGCACCACCGAATCGGAGTAGTCCTCTTCCTCCACAAGGTTGTTCAACCACACCTGAATCCCGAACGTGCTGAGATTGCGGATTGGCAGATCACCAAAGTGTCCGATCAGGTAATGCTCCAGGTTGTAGGTATTGGTCTTTTTATAAGTGGGGCTCCACGAGCCTCGCCGCATCGGGATATACCGCTCTTTCACGAACCAGCGAAAGGTGACGGAGTCATCCGGTGGCAATGTTGGGGTTGGTCCAACCCCTTTTGTGTCCTTGAGGATGATCTCCTGAAGCATCTGTTCGGCCTTCCACTTGGGCGTGCCGGCCTTGGGACAGATCTTCACCGAGCGGTATTTGCGTATCTCCTTTCCTTGTTGGTTTCTGCGATACGAAAGAAACTTACCGTACCACATCTTCACCTTCTTCCCGCTAGGGTAGACGGTGCCTTTCTGGTACTTCATTGCCATACCATTCTCCGAGTTCTGCTTCTGGCCCTGGTCGTGGAGAACAACTTAATCATCCACCAAACCGGGGCTGCAAGGAAGAGCGCGAGGTCGTCAGTTTCTCTGTGAACTCTTGGACATCGGCGCTTCGATAGCGCACCAACGTCCCAAGCTTGACTCCGCGAAGTTTGGGGAACCGGCGCGTTGTGTGATCCCGAACCCAACGTTCCGAGACTCCAAGGCGTGCGGCGACCTCACGAGCATTCAGCAGACGTTCTTGAACAGGAAAGCTGGCGATGTGTGCCGTCGGGGGGCGGCTGTCATCTCCCGGCCGCGTTGATACTTCAGATTTAGCAGCATCTGTTGGTGTGAGAAGCGGGTCTGTCTCAAGGGTTTGGTGAGCGACAACGGCCAAAGGCATAGGTCATCTCCTGAAATGAAAGCATCGGCATCGCAACATGCCCGAACGTGGCTAGCGTGTCGTGGAAAAGCGTCCCTGTCCAATACGTCTTATTTATCGGGCGATAAATGGCAGCTATCGGCAGGAAGGAATTGGTCAGTTCTCGATGAGAGTAAATTTGGCCAACTGCACAATTTTTGTTGCTCGCCTGCGTCCTCCCTGTCAAGATTCCCACAGGGAGGGGCCGGAACAAGCGCAACCGCCTGGCTCCGATATCGCACGGAATGCTCTTCAACCGCTGAGCAGGGAGCTATGTACGATTGGGCCGAGCTTCGCCACTTCCGATATTTGCTCACCATCCTGGAGAAGCAGGGATTTCGTGTCGCCGCGGAAGAACTCCACACCTCGCAACCCAACCTTTCCGTTCAGGCCCGCCAGTTTCAGGAGAACGCCTCCGTGCGTCTCTTCCGAAAGTCGAGGAACGGGCGCATCCGACCCACGGAAACCGGATTGGCATTCATTGGCTTAGCGCGACTACTGCTCGAGACACGAGACGAAGTCATTGAGGCTCTCATCGCGATCGAGCGAGGAGAGATCGCTTCAGTTCGCTTCGGCTGTACTCCCCTGGTTGATCAGAGCTTGTTCCGCAGCTTCTGCGCTGGGCACAAAGAGATCTTGCCAACCTGTTCCATCCGACCCACGCACGGCGACACTGCTCATCTTGTTGAAGAAGTTTTGGCAGGTACTGTAGACACTGCAATCGTAACCCTACCCTTGAAACATCCCGATCTGCATATAGAAGAGCTACGTCGAGACCGTCTCGTCGTCTGTCTCCGAAGAGACCACCCCCTCGCCAGCAAAGTCGCTCTGCAAACCCGTGACCTGCAGGACAATCTTGCCATCTTGTATCACCCGCAGCGACACCCCGATGCCCACGAACGGCTTCTCGAGCTACTTGCGGATGCTGGAGTCAAGGTGGAGGAGTATTCTCATGCTTCCCATCCGTCCGACATGCAAACACTTATCAAGGAAGGACATGGTTTTGCCCTGATTCGCGAGGGAACGCTGCTAGATGAAGAACTCACAACGCGCCCGATTGCAGGAGTGAGCTGGACCGTCGACACGGCTGTGATCTACCACAAGCAGCGGCATCCGAAGACGGTTCCCATTCTGGTTAGAAAGTTCAAGAAGCACCTGAGCAAGGAGCTAAACGGAACGGGATCGGACATGATCACTGTCGCGGTGCAGACCTCGATGACAGTTCAAAAGCGTCCTCCGCAATCGGCAGCGAAGGTTCCGGAACAGCTAGCGCTGTTGATGGAAAGCAAGTGAAGAGACGTGAGATAGACCTCAGCGATATCTCGAAGCTATCACCCGATAAATAAGACGTATTGGACGTGCCACGAGGCTTGGCCAATCATCACGACATATTCCCGGCTGAGATCAGTCGAGGGAGGTGCCGATGTACCGTAGAAGCCGTGCCGCTCTTCTTCGCAGCATAAACCATCTTGCCAGGCGATTGGCCCGAACCGATATCAAGCAGAAACTCGTGCGAAGGGCACGTGCGATGTGGCCGATGCTCGTCACATTGGCCTTTGCATCTGTCGCCCATGCTCAGGGGACGATGGACTTCTCCGGGGCAACAACTCTCATGCAGACATTCAAAACTTTCGCAATCTATGCGGGTGCAGTCATCTGTTTCGGGGGCCTGATCTTCGCCGGAATACGGATGATGAGTGGTCGTTTTCAGGATGCGATTCCTGGTCTATTCGGTGCGCTGTTTGGTGCCGGAGTTCTCGGCTGGGGAGCCGGTTGGATCGGCTCGCTAACCGGGCAGTCGATGTAGGAGGTGCATCGACTATGGCTCGCCGAGGAGAACCGCAGGCAATCAATCAAGCGCTGAATCGTCCCCGAGCCAAGCTCGGTCTAGACCTCACAGCATGGATGGCGATCGTATTCGTCTGCATTGCGGTTTTCCTCGTCGGCTTTCGTCTCGTAGCGATGATCGCTTTTCCCACGCTTGCAATCGGCGCGTGGCTCATCATTCGCAGACACCCAAAGATGTTCCAGCTATGGGGCCTCAGCCTCAACCAGAAGAGCTACTATGACCCCCGCAAATACTGAGCAAATCAAATCGGTTCCGTGGTTCGCCAAGGCTGGGGCGGCGTGCAGCATCGTGCCGATTGCCCGCTTCGTCAAAGACCATATTTTCGCACTGAAGGGTGGAGGCTATGGCTGCCTGTTCTCCCTCACGGGAATAGACGAAGAAGGATTGACCGACCAGGAACTTGGGTCGCAGCTCCGCATGATTGAAGGCTCGTTGCGTGGTCTGCCGGAAGGTGCATGCCTGTACCAGTACACGCGCGTGATGTCCGGATTCGAGTTGCCCCGTCAAAAGGCATATAGCAATCCTGTGACGCAGGTGTTCGTAGAGGAGCGTCTGCGCTTCCTCGAATCCTCCGCAGGCTTCCGCCGCATTGATCTTCACTGGTGCGTGACGCTGGAACCGTCGAAGGTCAAATCGTTCGAACGCAAGCCGGATGAGAACGCAGCAACGACATCGCGGATGCTGGCGGAATTGCAGAAGTCAGCGGCGCTGCTTGTGGGTAATCTCGGCAACTCCATCGGTCTACGTCTCCTGAATAAGCAGAGTACCTTCCAATTCTTCAGTTATCTGTTCAATCTTGAGGATTGGGCGGAGCGGGGCCAGCTTCGCAGCGACACAGGCGTAGACCGGCAGATCGTGCAGAGTCCCGTGTCATGGGAGAGCGACCATCTTCGCATCGGTAGACGATTCGTGCAGATGTATTCGCTGAAGACAACTCCCGAGGCATCGCGGCCATGCCTGTTCGCAGATCTGCTCAAGCTGGACTGCGACAGCATCCTGTGTTCGACATGGCGACCCAAGTCCTCCGCGACCGCCCGGCACGAGATCGATCAGCAGGAGAAGTTCATTTCGTTCTTCAAGGTGGGCGTGCTCTCTCGCATGATGGCCGGACGGGACACCGCTTCGCTCGATACCGGCGCTGGTGCGAAGGCTGCAAACAATGCCGTAGACGCCCTGAGCGATGTGATCCGCGCGCTCGACAAGAAAGCGCACGGCGAGTACTCACTTCGCTTGCTTGTGGCTGCCCGCAGCGTAGTGGAGCTGCACTCCATCTCTCCCACTGTGCATCGCGTCTTCGTGGAAGCACGCGCCCAGATCATGGAAGAGACGCTTGGAAATCTTTCCGCGTTCTATGCGATGTTCCCCGGAAATGGGAAGTTCAATGTCTTTCCGATGTGGATGGCCGAGGATCATCATGCGCGGTTGTCTTCGATCTTCGCGCCTCAGCTAGGCCACCCGCATTCGGACGACCTGGATGCCGAGTACCTGAATGTCTTCGAGACGCGCACGAGGACGCCATTCTTTCAGGACGCCTATGTGGACGGGGTGCGGGTGCAGCTCATCCTCGGTCCTACGGGTTCCGGCAAGTCGGTGACGGGCAACGTTACCATTGCCCACGAACAAAAGTACGGCGGCTTCACCTACATCTTCGACATCGGTGGCAGCTATGAGAGTGTGGTAGAGCTGTATGGCGGTCGAGTAGACCGGATCGGCAAAGACGGCCCACGCCTTAACCCCTTCACGTTAGAGCCGACCGACAGCAACATCCAGTTCCTCTACTCATTCATGAAGCTGCTGCTCACGAACGGCGGGGCGGAACTGGAGCCCGAAGACGACGACGTGATCCACAAAGCCGTGCGCGATATGTACCTGCTTGACCCTGCCAATCGCCGTCTATCGAATCTGTACCTTCCGAAGAAGCTGGACAGGTATTTATCGAAGTGGGTTGGAAGAGGTGTTTATAGCGCCATCTTCGACAACGTGGAAGACAGCATCTCGCTCTCGCGTATACAGTGCTTCGACTTCCAGGGAGTGAACAATGCACAGTATGCCGACCTGATCGAGCCCCTGATGGTGTGGCTGTTGCGGCGGATCAACGATGTGCTCTTCGATCCCGCCAATCTGGGTGTACCCAAGCACATCCTGATTGAAGAGATCTTCTCTTCGATGAAGAACAAACAGCTTCTTGATGGCGCACTTGCTTCGATCAAAACCGTCCGCAAAAACCTCGGCGGGGTAACCATGATGGGTCAGAGCGCTGAAGACCTCGGGACCAATGCAGATTCGATCGTGAACTCCTGCACGTCGTTCCTGTTCCTGCGCGACCCCACGTTCAACCGGAAGCGGTATGCGGAGCTGTTCAAGATGAACGAGCAACAGCTCGCTCTCTTTGAGAGCTTGCAGGACCGCGAGGCGCTACACATGCGCCGCGACGGCCTCACCAAAGTTGTGAAGCTGAATCTCGACAGCCGCAGCTACGCGGCGTTCTCCACCAGGCCGAAAGACCGGGTGCGCAGATCGAAATTGATTGCAAAATACGGACTCACCGAGGGCATCGCCCGCTTTGCCCAGGGTGAGATGGAGTAACCAATTCAGAGAGGAAGGAACCATGAAGCCACCCATCGCCATCGCAGCAGTTCTCCATCTCGCGGTCCTCTCCGCATTACTGCGCGCGGAGGGTCCTGGGCATCCGCTCCAACCAAACGCGCCGCGCACGGTCACGGTTTCGGAGTCGCAGACTCCGCCTGTGATCCGTGCGGGCCTCCTGCAATCGACATTAATCGTTCTCCCCGAAGAGGAGAAGGTTGCTAATGTCTTCGCCGGGGATACAGTCGATTGGGTCTTCGACGGCGGCCACGTTGCCTCACGCTTTATCAGCGTGAAGCCGAAGACGGCGAATGGGTCGACGGACATCCATATCGTCTCTGACCACGGCAACGAGTACACCATTCAGTTGCGTGAAATCTCCAGCGAAGATGATCCGCACTATGACTCCAAGGTGCTGATCGAACCGGGTGATAAGGCTGCTAAGGACAAACTGACACAGCTGCCCGTGTTCGTACCAGCCGCAGAGCTTGAAAAGGCCAAGCAGGAGGCCGCCGCCGCGCAAGCCTCCCAGGCCGCCACCCTGAAGGCCGAGAAAACCAAAGAAGAGACCTATCGCAGTCAGTATCCGGGAAGCCTACATTTCGACTACGCATGGGATGAGAAGAAAGGCAAAGAGCTTGGCTTGCAGCAGATATGGCGGGACGACAAGTTTACCTACGTGCGTGGGCGTTTTCAGGAAACACCTGCGCTCTACGAGGTGAAGGACAAGAAGCCATCGCTCATCAACTTCGATTTCTCAAACGGTCTCTACACGATACCCAAGCAGGTTGATAACGGCTATCTCGCCATAGGCAAGCAGCGCGTGGAGTTCCACCGCTCCGCCGAGAGGAGATAGCCATGCCAGAGCCGAATGAAGTGACGCCTGCCACTGTGCCGGAGCAGCCTGAATCGAGGCCACCGCTGCGGAAGAGTATGCCGATTGTGATTGCGCTCGTCGTGATCGTTGGGCTGATCGGCATTGCGAATGTCTCCAGTCTGTTGAGCGGAAACAAGAAGAATGCGCCCGCGAGTGCGCTCACGATGAGCCCGACCACTCCAAACGCGCAGCAGGTTTCGAGCTTCCAGACGCAGCAGCAGATGCAGGCCCGGCACGATGCCGACGAGCGCCATCGGCAACAGGAGCTCGCTCAAGCCATGCAACAGCTTCAGCAGGAGCAGGATGTCCCTGGCCCCGAAGCCAACACGACTCCACCGATGACTGCCGCGCAGCGCGATTCGATCTACGGCGGCAGCGCAAATGCGCCGCAGCATACTTCCAACGTCTCCGAGGCCCAGGCTGAAGCAAAGCAGAAGCGCCTGGCGATTGAGAAGCAAAAACAGGACGCACTCAATAGCGACACCGTGGCAATTGACTTCTCCCATGCGGGTACGGGAGCAAGTCCTTTGGCCGTGCAGCCGGAGAGACAGGCCGCTATCGAGCCGGCGAAAGCCGAAGATACCGCAGGCAGGCAAGTATGGGTCGATGGAGCCGCCGTCCAGACTGCCAAGTCGAACCCGTTGGGCCAATATCCGTTCGACCAGTATCAGGGTCACCTCTACCGGATCTTCGAGGGCTCCGTACTGGAGGGCGTTGTTACCAACCATATCGACGGTGGCTTTTCAGGTCCTATCCTCGTCATGCTGACGACCGATTACTACTCGCACGACCATCAGCAGCTCCTGATGCCACAAGGAACGCGCCTCATCGGAACGGTGCAGAGCGTAGGCAATGCTCAGCAACGGAAGATGTTCGTCACGTTCCACCGCGCCGTGTGCCCGGATGGCTTCTCCCTGGACTTCGACAAATACTTCGGACTCGATCAGATCGGTACGACCGGCCTTGCCACCAAGGTTGACCCCGGCTACCTCATGGCCTTCGGCGCAGCCGCCGCCATCGGCGGACTCGGAGGCCTGTCGCAGATCGGCAATAACGGTAGTGTTCTCGATCCCTCTACCCAGATTCGCAACGGTATTTCCGCCCAGGCCGCTGCCGAGGGCGAACAGGTACTCAATCACTTCCTGAATCGCTTGCCGGTTATCACGCTCAAGGAAGGTTCACGTGCCCGCGTGTACATCGGTCGCGACATCCTCATCCCGTCCTACGCAGACCATCGCGTCGATCCCACTCTCTGACGAAAGGAGCCGCCATGAATGCACGCTACGAACATCTGGTTCACAAGTCTCAGGACGCCAAACGCGGCGGCCATGAGGCGTGGGCTGTGCAGGCCACGGGAGAACGTGTCGCCGTCGCCCTTGTCCTGAATCATGCTGATTGGCTTGCAGAACTGGACTACTCCATCGCTGAAGCCATCGGAGGCAACGGGCCGGAGTGGGTAGCCATCATCCCGCAGGTTGCTCGCCAGATTGCGGAGGAGGTCTAAGCATGACGTGGACGACATTCAAACAGAATCTCCCAACAATGTACGGAATAGCCGGTACTGTTCTGCTGGCCACACTTCTGGTCGGCACGGACACCGGACGAGAGACCTTGGGGTGGATCTATCTCCAATCCACCCAGGCTATCGACCACAGCATCCACTTTCCGTTTCCACTGGCCAGGTTGGACCCAACCTGCCCGCAGTGCATGTAGTTCAACCCGGATGCAGGAGGCACCATGAGAATCACACCTCGAAACCGTAGATGGATCATCGGAGGAGCGGCTCTACTACTGACCGCGACACCGAGCTTCGCGTTGTTTGGTATCGGAGATATCGTCTTCGACCCGACCAGCTACGCGAGCCTGGTATCGCAGCTCACCACGCTCCAGACACAGTACACCATGCTAAAGAACAACATCGAGCATTTCTCCTTCAAGCAGCAATGGCAGACGACTTTGCACGTTTTGGAGAACGTAAACGTCCGCAATAGGTTCGGTGAGACGAATGGGATGACGACGGCGCTCAACACCAATTCGCCGTCTGCATCGACGGCGGGTTGGACAGCGGCGACGGTGCCTGTATCGTCTGATCTTTCAACCTACGCATCCAGTCAAACACCGGGCAGCCCGCAGATGGCGCAACTCGCCATGATCGAGATGTCCGACGCGGTGTCGCCAGACTGCCTTACGGCGGTCGGTCAATACCGCTCGGCGCGTGCGCTCAACACGACGGCTAGCAGCAGCCTCACGGCGAGCCAGTTCGACACGTCCACCGGAACCAATAGCGAAGTTCAGCAGCTTAACCTGCTCAACGCCGCAGAAGCTCAGAAGATGACCGAGATGCAGTCTCAGGGCACTATCCAGACGTGCATCGCGTCGCAGATGGCCGTCGCCAACATGCAGCAACGTAACGCGGCTGCCACCGACCTGAATACGGCTGTGTTTGTTCAGGCACAACACACGACCCACGATATGAGTGCGGCCAGCGAAAGCAATACCTGGCAGACGTACCTACCATAACGAGGACACATGCTGAAACTGCTCAACACGAAGCTCTTGATTGCCATCCTTGCGGTGCTGGTTGCCATCGCCAGCGCCGCGATCTATCAACGCCATGAGGCTGCGAAAGCAGCCGCAATCCTGGAACAGCAGCAGCACGACGCGGAACAGCGCCGGAAGGAAGATGAGGCGTTCCGCAGGAAGGTAGAAGAAGACGAGAAACGTCACAACTCCTCAGCCGGTAACGAGAGCAAGACCTGGAAGAGCTACCTTCCCTAATTCCTTGAGAGAGATTCCTATGAGCGTCGCCATCGTTCTCGCACAAGCACTGCCGTCCGCATCGTCGGGCATGGACTGGCTGTATCAGTTCACCAATAACCTGACCAACCTCACGACGCAGAACGGTGGCGCGTTGACCCAGCTCGGCTGGACAGAGTTGAGCTGCATCTCGCTCTTCACCCTTGTCAACATGGTCATCAACTGGAACACCAACACGATGACCTTCCGTTTGCATCATCATCCGGTTCGTGCCGGCGACCTGACCCACTTCCTGCTCAAGCTCATCATTTGCAGTTTGCTGTTGAACTATTGGGTAAATCCATTCCCCGGTGCCAGCTTCGGCATCAATCACTTCTTCAGCTACATCGCCCAGGCGATGGTCGCCGCCTTCGACCAAAACTCGCTGGACCAACTTCTCCATTTGCTCAAGACCGCGGGCGATGGCACCACCATGCCTTCGTTCACCGCACCGGTCCAGATCCTCTGCTATGTCCTCGTCCAGATCATGCTTGGACTGGCTTCCGCCATCCTGTTTGTTATCAATTGCAGCGCCTTCATCCTGTATGGAGTCACTGCGTTGTTTGGTCCAGTGTTCGTGCCGCTGCTGATGACGCAAACCTTCAAAGCGAAGTTCTTTCATTTCCTCGACGTACTCATTAGCTTCGCCATGATCCGCGCGGTAGCCGCCGCCTTTATCTACGTCTGGTCCGGATTCATGAACGGATTCATCCAGCAGACCTTCAACGGCAACTATTCGATGGACATGTGGATCGCGAATCTTATCCCTTGCTTGATGGTTTTCGTCGCGTTCATCATCAATATGTTGTTCATTCCGAGCATGACGCAGGCCATCTTTGGCGGGGCGGCTGGATTAGCGTCGAGGGCAACCGATGTGGCCGGAGGCCTCGCTACCGTCGCAATCCGAGCAGGAGGAGCGTAGCGTATGTGGGATTTTCTATTCGGTTATTTATTCGGCAGAGCTACTGGCATTTCACGCATCGTTCGGCCTCTCGTCTGGGTCTTCCTGATAGGCGTAGTTGTTGCCGGTTTTATCTATGCTGTCGCTATCTTCCATGCCGTTTCGGAAAGGAGTGAACAACATCATGTCCACGCGCACAGTGCCCACTGACCAATCGCTCACGCCCGAGCACGCCCTGCTTGCCGATCAGATCGGCAACGAGGTCTATTCCTCCCACTATGCCGAACGCAAAGCGTATCGCCTCGTCATCGGATGTGGCACGTTTCTGTTGTGCGGTTCGATGTGGCTTAACTTCTCCCTTGCGCACCGTCCCATCGCCAATCGTTACATCCGCATCGACGAGATGGGCCGCGCTCAAGCCATCCAGTACACCGACCTGAATTACAGTCCCCGCGAGGGTGAGGTACGGACGTACATCACCGATTGGGCGAACTACCGCTACACTATCAACCGGGAGATGATTGCGAAGAAGTATCCGCTCAACTATTACTTCCTGTCGCAGCCACTCGCAGCGCAGCTCATGGCGATGGACAATCAGAATCATCTCGTCTCCCAGGTGTCCGCTGGACAGGTCGAATCGAGCGACGTTCAGGTTCGTAATGTAACCATTACTTCCATGTCCGAGGAGACCGTCCAGGGGGCGCGTGTAGCCCGTGGGACGGCTCTGGTGACGTTCGATAAGTTCTTCTCCGACCGCACATCCCACGAACCAAGAACCGAGCATTGGCTGCTCTCTGTGACGTACTACTTGAATCCCAAACAGGTCTCGGATCAGTCGCGGGTCTACCCGCAGTATGAGTTCATCAATCCGCTTGGACTGACAATCACGGAGTTCCACGAGAACCGTGTGTCCGTGGATGCGGGTTCTATCGTCAATAGCGCCGTCAATCCGAACGCAATCTCTCAGCCAACCCCAGGAGCGGCGCGATGAGCTTCCAGCTCATACTTCCGTTCTTTCCGGAGGAGCTGCGTGTGCTCTTGCTGGACCCGTCGATCTCCGACTTGATGATTAACGGAACGACGGGAGTATTCGCGGATCGCGGTGGTCTGGTCGAGCATATTCCGCTCTCTGCTCCGTATACGAATGACCGCCTGCAGGCGGCCATTGAGCGCGTCGCTCGCATCCTTGGACAGGATCTGACCAGCCAGAACCCCATTCTCAATACGCGCTTGCCTGACGGCTCGCGCGTTGCCGTCGTGGGTTCGCCTTCTTCGATCAACGGCCCGACGCTCACAGTCCGTAAATTCAATCGTTGGTATACCTCGGACGAGCTGGTCGCTGCCGGTGGGCTTCCAGCCCACGTCCGCGACGCCGCTGTCAGTCTCATTACGAGGCGAAAGAACGGCATCATCAGTGGTGGAACTGGCTCGGGTAAGTCGACGCTCATGAAGGCGCTCTTGGACCACGTTCCGTTGCAGGAACGCTTGGTCGTCATCGAACAGCCAGCCGAGCTGAGGATCGCTCATCCCAACGCCGTCCGCTGGGAGGCTGTTGAAGCCATTCCCGGACAGGTTGCCATTACGCCCAGTCAGCTTGTTGCCGCCGCATTAAGGCATCGTCCCGACCGCATCATCATGGGTGAAATCCGCGACGAATGCGGCTACGACCTGCTACAAGCCATGAACACTGGCCACGGCGGAACGCTCTCCACATTGCACGCTGATTCCGCGATTGATGCGCTGGATAGGTTGGCCGACATGGCACTCAGTGCGAGAACGAATCTGGACCATGCATTTGTCCGGTCGCAGACCGGCAAAGCCGTGGACTTTGTACTGCATTGCGAGCGCGATGCTGCGGGCCGACGCCGCGTGCGCGAGCTGATTACCGTGGCTGGATACAGTCACGGAGACCAATGCTTCCAGACGGAGGACATCTATCGTGCTTCCGCCGCCTGAGCATCAGGCAACCAGCTAGAGAACCCAACCCGAATCGAGGTCCCTCCGATGGTCGAACATGCTGCCAAATCGGTTGCGCAGCCCAACTCGTCTCTGAAAGCGCCCCGCTTGGCGTCCGTGAGCTGCCATCCACGCAAGGAGGTGCGCCCTAAGCCGGCCTTCTCCGGTACTGTTGCCGCTCGAAATAGGGCTGCAGTTCAGGCGAACATTCGCCGCCGAGGTACAGAGGATGACTTGGGTGCATTGGGGAGCCTTCCGTCTCGTATCCCGTCCTCTGCTCGGGGTCACGCTTCGGGGCCAAACCGGCGCCCTGCGGCTCGGCGTCGTTCTGCTTCGCTTGCAGCGCCCCTACGGGGTCTCGGTTCCTCCCAGAAGAAGTTTGAGAACCGCGGCAAAGAACACCGCGCAAACTTCTTTCGGGCCCCGCCAAGAAAGCACTCCTTGGCACTTGGGAGCCGGGCCCACTCGCTGGCTTTGCCAAGTGTGACCCGAG
>NZ_JAEDXW010000069.1:0-259 GCF_036877565.1 Edaphobacter sp. HDX4 | reverse complement strand
AAACCGAACGAATGGCCCATCATCGCCGCGAAGCGGCTAAGGTGGGCCATTCACGCGAGAGCACGAACCAGACGACTCTTCACTCCGCCCAAGCTTTTCACTTCTACAACTGTCATCCTGAGCGAAGCGCAGCGCAGTCGAAGGATCTGCGGCTTCAGCCGTGCCATACCCCTCCTTTGGCAACGGGGGCTTCAGTCCCTGACTCCTACTTCGCACCCGCAGGAAGCATCGCTGACTCTCTCCCGATCGCGATCACAAA
>NZ_JAEDXW010000068.1:0-259 GCF_036877565.1 Edaphobacter sp. HDX4 | reverse complement strand
ATTCTGCGTGCATTCAAACGGGGAACCAAAAGATTCGAGAGTGGGCATGCGATCGAAGCAGGAAGTCAATGCAGCCAGGGGATAAGCGACCATGATGTTCGAAGATGAGACGATCAGGTACTACGCGGCGGCCGCGGACGATGATGATTTTGACGACGACGATGATCTCGGTGGCCGGTTGCTCGAAGACGAGGAAGAAGAAGAGGTGCTGATCTCATCCGACGATGACGATTCAGACACGCTCGAAGAAGAAGAGGGC
>NZ_JAEDXW010000067.1:0-259 GCF_036877565.1 Edaphobacter sp. HDX4 | reverse complement strand
CGGGGCTACGGTGAGGAGCGGATCAGGAAGTTCTGGGGCGGGAATCTGCTGCGGTTCTTCAGGACGGTGAGTGGGGCCTGAGGGAACGATTGTGCCTGCGGGCGCAACCGCAGATCCTTCGACTGCGCTGCGCTTCGCTCAGGATGACACCTCCCTCTCTTTGAGTTCGTGTCTTCCGGATCACAAGCACCCAGATCAACTTGTCGATACGCCCTTGGAGTGGTTAGGGCAGAATGAAGCCGTAGAGGGTGTCTCCGGC
>NZ_JAEDXW010000066.1:0-259 GCF_036877565.1 Edaphobacter sp. HDX4 | reverse complement strand
GAAGTCCTTAGCTGAATACCGCACAATAGCTGGCGGCGTGAGTGCGCCAATCGACAACATGGTGAGAAGATTAACCATCGCTGTCCGCACTTTCGCGAGCGGTTGGGAAGGCACCCAGCGCGCGAGCACCACCCGCGAACCGCCGCTGTCGAATAAATCAAACGCGGAGCAAAGATCGGCATGATGAATTTCGCGGGGTCCGTCTGCCGGTGACCCGAAAGGGCTCCCATACACAAGCATGGTTCCGGCGGAGCGAGGT
>NZ_JAEDXW010000065.1:0-259 GCF_036877565.1 Edaphobacter sp. HDX4 | reverse complement strand
GAAGTCCTTAGCTGAATACCGCACAATAGCTGGCGGCGTGAGTGCGCCAATCGACAACATGGTGAGAAGATTAACCATCGCTGTCCGCACTTTCGCGAGCGGTTGGGAAGGCACCCAGCGCGCGAGCCACCACCGCGAACCGCCGCTGTCGAATAAATCAAACGCGGAGCAAAGATCGGCATGATGAATTTCGCGGGGTCCGTCTGCCGGTGACCCGAAAGGGCTCCCATACACAAGCATGGTTCCGGCGGAGCGAGGT
>NZ_JAEDXW010000064.1:0-266 GCF_036877565.1 Edaphobacter sp. HDX4 | reverse complement strand
CAGCGAATCTTCATTCAGGAGGACATTAAAGAAGATTTCATCGCCCGTTTCGCCAGACGCGTTGAAACACTCGAGGTTGGCGACCCAACCCTCTACGAGACCGACGTCGGCCCTCTCATTCTTCCGAGGAAGTCGATCAAGTTGAGACGTGGGTCAAAGAAGCCATCGACCGTCCCGGGAAGCTGTTGACTGGTGGGGCGCGCATCAGTAGCACAGTCTTTCAGCCAACTGTGATTCTGGAGCCGAGTCCTGCTGCACTCGTTTCC
>NZ_JAEDXW010000063.1:0-267 GCF_036877565.1 Edaphobacter sp. HDX4 | reverse complement strand
CAGCGAATCTTCATTCAGGAGGACATTAAAGAAGATTTCATCGCCCGTTTCGCCAGACGCGTTGAAACACTCGAGGTTGGCGACCCAACCCTCTACGAGACCGACGTCGGCCCTCTCATTCTTCCGAAGGAAGTCGATCGAGTTGAGACGTGGGTCAAAGAAGCCATCGACCGTCCCGGGAAGCTGTTGACTGGTGGGGCGCGCATCAGTAGCACAGTCTTTCAGCCAACTGTGATTCTGGAGCCGAGTCCTGCTGCACTCGTTTCC
>NZ_JAEDXW010000062.1:0-275 GCF_036877565.1 Edaphobacter sp. HDX4 | reverse complement strand
CTTCACCTTTCCCAATGTCACCGCAACACTCGGAATCAGAGCGCCCGCGCTGGGTGGCGGGGTTCCCATTGAAGAGTACGCTTTCTATCTTTTGGGTTTCATTGCAACTCTACTGCTCTACATCTGGATGGATGAGTACTGGCTTGCAGCTTACAGCATTCCGGCTCAGGCGGAAGAACGGATTACATTCGATCGTTTGCTACGGTTTCATCCGTGGTCGCTGGTGCTCGCAGGAGTTCTTATCTCTGCCGCCCTCCTTTACCAGAGATACGTGC
>NZ_JAEDXW010000061.1:0-307 GCF_036877565.1 Edaphobacter sp. HDX4 | reverse complement strand
ACAGGCATAGCGCTGTTGCGGGCGACGGCGACCTTGGAGCTGGTGGTGGCGGAGGAGATCTGGGTGGAAGCAAAGGCTCCGGTGAGGACGAGGGCGGCAACGGCGGTGCGAACGATGGTCTTCATGGAATTAGTCCCTTTTCAATAACTTGTGAGTACTTCTGGAGTTGATCTCAGTCGCTTAGCGAGCGATACCGCAGGCGTTGGGGTCGTCAGGAGCGCACATGGGAACAGGCATAGCGCTGTTGCGGGCGACGGCGACCTTGGAGCTGGTGGTGGCGGAGGAGATCTGGGTGGAAGCAAAGGCT
>NZ_JAEDXW010000060.1:0-400 GCF_036877565.1 Edaphobacter sp. HDX4 | reverse complement strand
AAACAATCGATGTGCCATCACTCTTCATTGGCGGGAAGAGTGATTGGGGCACCTACTCGGCACCAGGTGCACTCGATCTGATGAAAGCCAAGGCAGCAACGAGGATGGGAGAGATTGAGCTCATTGAGGGCGCCGGTCACTGGATCCAACAAGAACAGCCGGTTCAGCTCGGCGAGCTCCTGCTCACCTTCATGAAGGAGACCAGTGTTGCTTAAACAGAAAATCTGCTGCCTAGCCCAAGCCACGGACGCGCACACGGCAACCAAAGCGGAGCGGCCGGAAGGAGCACCACGATGAAAGCTGTAGTCGTTACCACCACCCGCGAGTTGGAAGTCCGCGACGTGCCCACGCCCACCAATGCGCCGAGCGACCACCTGCTCGTGCAGATCGAGGCCGCCGC